>SVBN01000015.1 GCA_015058875.1 Erysipelotrichaceae bacterium
GATAAATCTTCTGGATGCCTTTCAGTGATACTGTTGCCATAATGTTTTTTTGCCCCTTTCTCCTTTGAAAGAATTATGAAGCCGGCTGCCGGGTAATACTCGAACAGGCACCGACTTACTGGCACGGTCTTTCACCGTTACAGCCTTAATTGATGGATCCCGCGGGAGCGGGAATGAAGGTTACTTACCTGCATCATGCAGATAGAGAATATAGTTCAGGCTTTCTTCCTGCCTGGGAGTGTTTGCGATAATGCCTGCGTACAGATCGCCGCTGATGCCTGCGTCACGGAATATTCCGAATTCCGATACCTCGACGGCGTTGACAACAGTTTCCGATACGGATGTATATTCCTCGGCTTCCCCGAGTCTGTATTCAATCGCATTGTCCTCAAGGATGACCTCATTGGACGCAAGATACGGACGGAGGGAATCCGGCAGGTCCATGTCTGAAAGATCCAGCAGGAACCCGCTGACGGACATCTGGTAATAGGCTTCGGAATTCATCAGCATCACATCCATCTGCTTTGCGCTGATTGCACCGAGTACCTTGATCTTCGATGCATAGGCGTACTGATGATCTTCTCCGGAAGCCTCCTCCGTCAGATACAGATCTCTGTATACATAGACGTCCTGTTTCTTCAGATTCTTTCCGGATGCTTTCAGATAATCTTCATTCAGCTGCGTGTCCAGTGTTTCGCCGAAGGATACATTTGCGTAGGCGGTATACAGCGCGGGCACTTTTTTTGTTGCATTGCTTACCATCGTTGTGATCAGAACAATCAATGCAATTTCGGCGGTAAACAGCGGAAGCTTGTAATACGTGTAGATATACTCGAGCTTTTTCCTGAAGGTCATCCGGCTGAACGCAACTTTGATTTCCGCTCTTTCCTTTTCCGAGCCTCTCATTCTTCCTCCTGATAGCTCATGATACGGAAGACCTGGATCATCATTCCGGAAGAGAGCAGGGCGCAGAGCCCTTCACCGAAGATAATCAGCGGCGTAAACAGAGCAACAACCGCGAAGAACATCGCAAAGTGGATTGCGAAGACCATAATCGTGCAGAACAGATAGCGCAGTCCGATCAGCAGTGAATTTTTCAGCATTGCCGCATCGTTATTCGCAAATCTTGCGATCAGCGGGAACAGCCAGATCAGCACGATCGTATATACCACGCCGGCAGCGATCAGCAGAGCAAGGTTCAGAGTCCACAGTACTGCGGGAACACCGGTGGAAGCAGCGCGCATATGATATGCGATCCACCCGTCAGCCCCAAGTACAATACCTGCGCCGAGCATCAGCAGCCACAGTTTTGTGGCCTGTCTGAAATTCCGGCGGAATGAGGCAAAGAATGCTTTTGTCAGCGTACTTTCTTTTCCGTCCGCGATTTTCAGCATGACCGAATACAGTGCGGCAGTGGAAGCTCCGGCTGTAAATACAGGCAGCGAGCAGATCAGCCACAGAAGATTCAGCCAGCAGGACCAGGTCAGTTTCAGCAGTGCCTGGCTGAAGCGGCTTTCGTAGGAAAAGAAATTCATAAAGCCTCCGTGATCAGAATTCGGTGGATTCCCTGAGCACAAGATCTGTCTCGCAGTAAATAGTGCGGAAATCCATGGTCGGTTCATTGATTCTCGACATCAGAAGATGCAGGGCCGAGAACGGCATGACCTGGGAATGAATGTGGACGCTGGAAATCGGCGGATAGAAGATCCGTGATTCGTGCGTGTCATCAAATCCGAGGAACCGGATCTGGGACAGAAGTTTCCGGTCTTTCTGAGCCAGCAGCTGCATGGCGTCAATGGCGCTGAAATCGTTGGTACAGATAAATGCATCGGGATATTCATCCAGAGCGTCAAGCGCGTCGCCCAGTGCGTCAACGTCACTGTTATGAATCTTAATGATGAATTTTTCATCCACAGGAACATTTCTCATCATCATTGCCATGCGGTATGCCCGGTAGCGCTCATAGAACGACTGACAGTGATCGTAGTCGCCGATGAACCCGATCCGATGCAGACCTCTGTCCAGCATCAGATTGATAAAACGGGTGATTTCCGTGGTGTTGTCCATCATCAGAACATCGGCATTTACGCACCTTCCGCTGTATCCCGGCGGACAGTCCACAAACAGAACCGGCAGCCCGATGGAACAGATCAGCTCGCTGTAGTCCGGATCAAATACTTCCAGGCATACAATTCCCGTGATCCTCTCTTTGACAAATGTCCGCGGAAGGGTGCCGCTGTTCATGTTTTCCGCGGAGATGCGGTGGGTTGAGATGGAAAAGCCGACCTGGGCAAGCTCCTGATGAAAACGGTCGAGGAATGTGGAGGCGAAATGATTGTTCGCCAGATATCCGGTTGTGAATATTGCAATCTCTCCGGCGTAATCCGGCGAATGATGCTCGGTAGCGGTTTTCCCGATACTGGTCATCGCCGAGAAATAGGAGAATTGCTTGTATCCCATTTCGACTGCTTTCTGAAGAATCTTTTCCCGGGTTGCATCCGCGATTCCCTCGGCGTTGTTGATCGCCTTGGATACGGTATTTCTGGAAATGCCGAGCTCATCCGCAATATCCTGAATCGTCACTTTTTTATTCATGTCTGCACCGCCTCTGTTCTACTTATAAGGATAAATATAACATCTGCCTGTGCAAATGACAAACTCCGGAAGGCAGCAAACCGGAAAACCGGACACAAATAATATAGTCTCAGATCGGTTCAAAATCAACATAAATTTCACAAATGCAATTATCAAAGTGTGCAAATGCACAATTTTGTGTTGACTGCAAAATGTGCAAATGCTAGTATTCTTTTGTCTCGAACAGTGCATGTAAGCGCATACACCATCGGCCGCACGTGTATCGTTTCATATGTGCTGTTCAAAAGGAGGACTTCAATGGGAAACGCTTCCGGAAAAGCAGCAGCCAAGGCATCCGGAGAATCGAAGCTGCATAACACATGGATCTATGTGAAACAGCACTGGCAGCTTTATCTGATCTTCATCATGCCGGCTTTCCTGCTGACCATCATCTTCAGGTATATTCCCATGGGCGGTGTTCTGATTGCATTTATGGAATACAACCCGATCAGAGGCATTCTGGGCAGTGAATGGGTAGGAATGGATCATTTTGCACGATTCCTTTCCTCTCCGGACTTCATGAGTTATCTGATGAACACACTGAAACTGAGTGTCTTCGGTCTTCTGTGGGGATTCCCGATTCCGATTCTGCTTGCTTTCCTGCTGAACCGCATTATCAGCACGGAGACAAAGCAGAAGATTCAGCTCGTTCTGTACATGCCGAACTTTATCTCGGTCATCGTCCTTTGCGGTATTGTCCGCATCCTGCTGTCTCCGACGGGAATGATCAATTCCCTGTTCGGAACATCATCGAATTTCATGACGATGCCTTCGGCGTTCAGAACCATTTACATCGCTTCCGGTATCTGGCAGGGTGCAGGCTGGGCTTCCATTATCTATACGGCAGCTCTGTCCAATGCCAGCAAGGAACTGAAAGAGGCGGCAGTCATTGACGGCGCCAACATCATCCAGCAGATCAAGGCGGTTGAATGGCCTGCGATCAAGGATACGGTACTGATTCAGTTCATTATGTCCGTCGGCAACATCATGAGTATCGGCTTCGAAAAGGCATATGCGCTGCAGACAGACCTGAACCTGTCATCGTCGGAAATCATTTCAACCTACGTCTATAAAAAAGGTCTTCTGGACGGTGACTACGGTTTCTCTACCGCAGTCGGTCTGTTCAATACTGTAATCAACGTCATCCTTCTGGTTTCGATGAACAAGATTGTTCAGGGAATGAACGAAGGAAAGGGCATCTGAGGACGGGAGAATTGCTATGGCTGAGAAAAAGAAAAGTGAATTTTCCAAGTATCCGATTGAAGATAAGGTAATTCTGACGATCGGCTATGTCATCCTCGGACTGTTCCTGGTGGCAATTATCCTGCCGATGATCTATATCATCCTGGCGTCATTTATCGATCCGGTTACACTGCAGAACAAAGGCCTGACATTTGACTTCAGCAAATGGACGCTGACAGCATACCAGCGCGTCATGTCCAATGCTCAGATCTGGGTCGGCTTCAAGAACGCGCTGATCTACTCCGTGCTGTTCACGGTCATTTCTGTCGTTGTAACACTGCTTGCGGCGTATCCCATGTCGCGGCCGGATTTTAAAGGCAAGGGATTCTTCAATACGCTGTTTGTCATCACGATGTTCTTCGGCGGCGGACTGATTCCGACCTACCTGCTGATTTCGAAACTCGGCATGCTCGATACGATCTGGGCAATTCTGATCCCCGGCGCATTCAGCGTCTGGAACATGATCATTGCCAGAACGTATTACATGGGTATCCCGCGTGATCTTCAGGAAGCATCCGAAATCGACGGCGCGGATGAAATGGTGTATTTCTTCCAGATTCTTCTGCCGGTCTGCACACCGATCATTGCGACAATTTCCATGTGGCAGTTCGTCGGCATGTGGAACAGTTACTTCGATGCGATGATCTATCTGAACAGCGCATCCAAACAGCCTCTTCAGCTTGTTCTCCGCTCGATTCTGATTCAGAACCAGCCGGAAGCCGGCATGGTTGCCGATATGCAGAGCACTGCGGAACGTGCACGTCTTGCCGAACTGCTGAAGTACGCGACAATTATTATTTCAAGTCTCCCGCTCATGATTATGTATCCGTTCTTCCAGAAATACTTCGATAACGGAATCATGGCAGGAGCTATCAAGGGTTAAAAAACAGGAGAGAATATCAAATATGATGAAGCATTTTAAGATGGGTGCAGTATTTGCACTTTCACTGACAATGCTGCTGGCCGGCTGCGGCAGCGGCGGTTCAGGCGGAGGCGGATCCGCTTCCGGCGGAGGCAAGGGTCTTGATGTGGATCCTGCGGAAGTAGCACTTCCGCTTGCTGAAACAGCAACAATCAAAGGTCTGACAAACTTCCCGGCAGGTACGGAATCCGAACCGAACAACCGTACAATCTTCAAGCGTCTGGAAGAAGAAACAAACGTCCATGTTGAATGGAAGACAATCCAGTCCGACCAGTGGGGCGACAAGATCGCTCTGGAAATGGCGAATGTCAAAACACTTCCGGAATTCGTATTCAATGCCGGATTCAGTGATACCGATCTGCTGAAATATGCAAAGCAGGGCGTCATCCTCAACGTTGAAGAATACATTGACAAGTACATGCCGAACCTCTGCAAGGTCTTTGAACAGGCTCCGGAATACAGAGCAATGTGCACAGACGCTGACGGACACATCTGGGCTCTTCCGTGGATTGAACAGCTCGGTTATGAAAAGACGGCAATTCAGACAATCGACAACATGCCTTTCATCAACAAGAACTGGCTCGACTTCCTCGGTCTGGAAGTTCCGACCACTGTCGAAGACTTTGAAAAAGTTCTGATCGCTTTCCGCGACAACGCTGCTGATCTGAAGAAAGAGTTCAATATCGAAGGCGACATCATTCCGATGTCCTGCATCATGAATGACGGCGGCCAGGACCCGATGGTTCTGATCAACGGCTTCGGCGAAGGTATCGGCGATCCTGACAAGGGCAGACATATTGCCGTTACAGATGACAAGAAGGTTATCTCCACAGGTACAACCGAGGGCTTCAAGAAGGGCGTTGCATGGCTCCATGAACTTTATGCAGAAGGCCTGATCGATCCTGAAGCATTCACACAGGAATGGTCCACATACGTTGCCAAGGGCAAGTCCGGTCGTTACGGTGTCTGCTTCTCCTGGGATATCGCAAATATTGCACAGGTTTCCATGGATGACCTGATCGCCGGCAAGGGCTGGGTACCGCTGCCTGTTCTGACAGCTGATACCAGAAACCTCACACCGCAGAACGGTTCCTTCACTTCCGGTTTCGACAGAGGCCGCTGCGTCATTACAGCAGTTGCTGAAAATCCGGCACTGATCTGCAGCTGGCTCGACCAGATGTACGCACCGCTTCAGTCCCCTCAGAACAACTGGGGTACATACGGCGAAGATGATGACTTCGATATCTTCGAAATGAGCACAAACGCAAACGGCGAACCGATGCTGAAGCACACATGGCTCGGTGATGCTTCCCCTGTAGAAGTACGTGAAGCAGAAGCAGTCGGCGGCCCGCTCGCAATCCTCGACTCCTACTATGATGTATACGTTACCTGCCCGGATGATGCACAGTACAGACTTGACTGGATCAAGGACGTTTACACACCGGACATGCATACAAAGTATGTCTTCCCGAATGTCTTCATGACAACGGAAGATACAAAGGAAATCTCCAACCTCCAGGCTGACATCACAAAGCGCATCAACACTGCGAAGTCCGACTGGGTCATGAACGGATTCACGGACGCTGACTGGGATCAGCTGCAGGCAGATCTGCAGGCTTATCAGCTTGATAAGTATCTGGGCATCTTCCAGAAATACGTAGACGAATACTACAAATAATTGCATTTTAATCCCATAACGAGATATCCGCTCCCTGAAGGGGGCGGATATCTCACATAACAGAAAACATGAAGAAAAATTGGAGGAGTCATGATTAGTCAGGCACTACAGAAAGCAAGAACATATGAAGAAACGGAAGGGAACAAAATCACTCCTGAACAAAGACCGCTGTTTCATCTTTCTCCGCGTGTCGGATGGATGAATGATCCCAACGGTTTCTCAAGGTATCAGGGAAAGTATCATCTGTTCTATCAGTATTATCCGTATGACAAGAAGTGGGGGCCGATGCACTGGGGGCACGCTGTGAGCAGCGACCTGCTCAGCTGGGAGTATCTGCCTGCGGCACTTGCTCCGGATATTCCGGCAGACAGTGACGGCTGTTTCTCCGGAAGTGCGGTGGAACTCGATGACGGCAGACAGCTGCTGATTTATACCGGTGTTGTTACGGTAGGAGAATGGCAGGGAAACGAAAAACCGCTATACCAGTCACAGTGCGTCGCAGTAGGCGACGGAATCAATTATGAAAAAATAGAAGGCAATCCTGTCCTGAATCAGAATGATACGCCGGACGGATCCAACGGATACGATTTCCGTGACCCGAAAATCTGGCGTGATAAAGACGGCTTATATCATCTTGTGACAGTGGATTGTACAAGAGACAGGCGCGGAAGAATTCTGTACTACACCAGCAAAGACGGCTTTGAATGGGATTTTGTCAGCATTCTTGCGGAAAATGACGGCAGCTGCGGACGCATGTGGGAATGTCCGGATGTATTCGAACTTGACGGGAAAACAGTAATTCTGGTCAGCCCGATGGAAATGTTCGGAACGGATGAATTCCTGAGCGGCAACAGCACCCTCTGCATGATTGGCAGGATTGAATCGGAAACGCATCAATTTCATTTGGAAAGCAATCAGACCATTGACTGCGGGTTTGACTTCTATGCGACGCAGACACTTCTGCATGAAGACGGCAGAAGGATCATGACCGCCTGGATGCAGAACTGGGATACGATCGTGTTCACAGGTGAAGACCTGCCCTGGATCGGTCAGACCGTCCTGCCGAGAGAACTGTCCCTCAGGGACGGCAGACTGTATCAGAAGCCGATCCGCGAACTGGCAGATCTCAGAAACGGACAGGTTGTTTACCGGCATACAGTCATCAATAAGCGGACAAATCTCATCGGCATTCAGGGAAGAACGGTCGAGATGATTCTCGAAATCGAGCCGGAAACGCCGGGCAATCTGGATATGTTTGAAGTCAGATTTGCGGAAAAAGGCGGCGTGTATACATCTCTGATCTACCGTCCCTCCGAGCATACGCTGGAATTTGACCGCAGCCATTCCGGCACAAGAAGAAATGCAGCTCATATCAGGAAAACCCGGATTCTGGATCCGGCTGAGAAACTGAAACTGCATATCATATTGGACAGATACAGCTGCGAAGTCTTTATCAATGACGGCATGCAGGTGATGTCAAACGTCTTCTATACCTACCTCGAAGCGGACGGCATCAGCTTCAACGCACACGGCAATGCAGTGATTAACCTTGAAAAATACGGTCTTTCCAAAGACTGAGATCCCCGGCATCCGGAAACGGATGCCTTTTAAATGGCCGGAACTGAAAAGGAGCCGGCGTCTGCCGGACTCCCTTTGAAAGATCAGTTTTCAGCTCTGAAACCTCTGGGATACAGAATTTCATCCGTGAATTCATAACGGCTGTTCAGTGCGGGAATATCAACGGGAAGTGAACCTCCCGGTTCGGATTCACCGAATACCGCACAGATGGCGGCAGGCAGGTTGGCAAGATATGTTTCTCCGTTTTCGGGAAGGACATAGATCGGTACGGAACCGTAACTTGCCAGAATCGCATCCGCATTCTGATATCTTGCCGTATCATACGGCAGATAGGAACTGATCATGACTGTTTTTGTGCCGGAACGATGTGCGGCATCTATTACCCTGTCGAATATTGCTGAAGCTGTATTGTTCTGCGGGTTCATGGCATCGGCTGAGAATATCGTGGATACCAGGATCACAAGATCCGCTGCCGATGCTTTCTTCAGACATTCCTGCTGTGTATCCGCATCTGCCGCAACGGCTTCAAAGGTGACGGATTCCGGAATGATCTTTTCTGCGATCAGCCTCTTTCGGGCAAATTCCGCATTGACCAGACGGCTGGAATGCGAGAATATCATCAGAATCTTCCGGTGATCTTCTGCTTTGAACGGAATCACGTCATCATTTTTCAGCATGGTCACAGCCTGCTGCGCCATCTTCCATTCCGCTTCATGACCGGCTTCGCTTCCGATGATGGAAAGATCAGAGCTGCGCTCTGTTTCGTCAAAGGAAAGCAGGCCGTATTTTTTCTTCAGTTTCAGAATTCTGGTGACGGATTCGTCAATCCGGCTTTCCGGTATCGTTCCGTCATTGACGAGTGAGGCAATGTATGAAACGGTATGACTGATTTTTTCCAGATATGCAGGATCGGTAACTTCGCTGGAAACCAGCAGGATATCGACGCCGGCTTCAATCGTTTTCCGGCAGATGTCGTCATAGTCGTAATGTTCTTTAATAGCGTCCATATCCAGAGAGTCTGTCACTATCACGCCTTCAAATCCCATATCCCTTCTCAAGATATCCGTCAGGATTGTTTTGGACATCGTTGCCGGCAGATAAACGGTTTCGCCGGTGGAAACGGAGGTATATGTTTCCTTTTCGATCTGCGGGTACTGGATATGCGCGGTCATGATCATGTCGGCACCGGCATCGATCATTGCCTGAAAGGGGATAAGCTCCCTTTCTTTCAGTTCTTCATAGCTTCTGTCCACCTTCGGCAGCCCGGTGTGGCTGTCGGTGTCGGTGTCGCCGTGTCCCGGGAAATGCTTGAGGGTGGAAATGACGCCGCCATCCTGCAGTCCCTTCAGAAACTGCATGCCGTATTCGGAAACGGTATCCGGATCATCGGAGAATGAGCGGATTCCGATCACCGGGTTTGCGGGGTTGCTGTTGATATCCATGACCGGCGCAAAGTCGGCATTGATGGACAGCGCGCTCAGTTCGGAAGCGATTGTCTGTGCTTCCCGGTATGCATTTTCAGGATCGCCGGTCGCAGCTAAGGCCATGTTTCCGATGCCTTTTGTTCCCTTTGTCAGACGGGCAATAACGCCGCCTTCCTGATCGATGGAAAACAGGAGCGGAATATGAACGGAACCGTCCGAATCTTTCACCGCTTCATTCATCTCACCCAGCAGCTGTGCAATCTGTTCATTCTCCTGACAGTTCTCGGCGAACAGGATCACTCCTCCGGGATGCACTTCCGAGAGAGACTTCCGTACTTCGTCTGTAACATGGGTGATTTTCATTCCTTCATCTTCCTGCGTCTGTTTCCATGTACGGTAGGAAACGGTGAGCATCTGGCCGATTTTTTCTTCCAGGCTCATGGTGGAGATCAGATCCGCAATCTGATCTGTTTCCGGCTCCGGAGTGTCCTGGCTGATTTCCGGATCTGATGCAGAACATGATGCACATGTGCTGAGCACCGCGGCACCTAATACAATGCGCAGCGCATAATGCAGAAATGTATTCTTCATTTATTGATAATCTCCTTCATATGATGCGGACATCATTATACGCAGTTCGACCGGGAAAGAAAACAGCCTGCATTTCTGCGGGCTGAAGATCTCAGAGATTAACCAGATGGATTTTGAAGCCGCCGACGGGATTTTTGAAGTATGCGAATCTTGCATAGCCGCGGTCATCAAATGTAATGCTGTCTTCATCAAACTCGTAGCCAAGTGCACGGAAGTAGACAAGTGCGCGTTCGGTGGAACTGACGCCGACGCCGATGTGTCCTTTTTCACCGATTGTTCCGCCGGCAATAATTTCCGCAAATTCGCTTCCGAAGTAGCCCTTGGAAGTCTGACGGACTTTGCCCTGGAAGATATCCGCATAGGCATCGGCGGTATCTTTCGCTTCTTCCTTCGGAACATTGATGCCGATGTGCTTCAGTTTGATCTGCAGCATGTTCAGAACTGCTTCTCTTGACAGTTTTTCGATCTGATCGAACTGCCCGTTCTTAATCAGATCGGATTTGACCATCCAGGTTCCGCCGATTGCAAAGATCTTCGGATCATTCAGGTAAGCGTTCATATTTGCGGCATTGATTCCGCCGGTCGGCAGGAATGTCATCTTTGTGTAAGGACCGCAGAGCGCCTTGATTGTTTTGATTCCGCCGAGCTGTTCCGCCGGGAAGAATTTGACGGTGCTCAGCCCGAGTGCCATTGCCTGCTCGATTTCCGAAGCGGAGGATACGCCCGGAATGACCGGAACGCCTTTCTCCTGACAATAGCGGACGACTTCCGGATTGAGACCCGGAGCTACGATGAATTCGGCACCTGCATCCAGTGCGGAGTCGACCTGTTCCTTTGTCAGAACCGTACCGGCACCGACAATCAGTTCCGGACGCTGCTTTTTCATTGCGATCATGGCATCATGGGCGCAGTCGGTACGGAATGTAACTTCTGCGGCAGGCAGACCGCCTCTGCAGAGGGCATCCGCAAGCGGTGCGGCATCTTCTGTCTTTTCAAGCACAATGGCCGGGATAATGCCGATCCCGTAGAGACGTTTCATTACATCATTCATGGAAATTATCCTCCTTCTTATATTTATATATATCTGACTGAAATGTAATACAGACGGTACTGTCTGGGAAATGGATGAATCCGACGGATTCATGGAAATTATGGCCGGCAGGAGCTTACAGCTTCTTTGCCCAGGGAACACGGCCCTCAGCTTCAGGCGTTTCATAGAAACGGGCGGTCTTATCGCGGTCCGTGTCATTCCATTTATCGAATCCCTCCGGTGCAATATGCGGTCCATAGGTACAGTTTTCAAAAACGGAAAGGCCGTAATCACGCCATGGTCTTGCAAGATAGATGCTTTCCGGCGTCACGCTTTCTTCACAGGTAAAGCAGCAGTTCCGGAAGCGGAAGCCTTCCGTCTGTCTCAGGGGATGGGCAGGAGCGGCGGCATAGCCGACATTTCTTGCATCATATATAGAACGGATTTCACAATTTTCAAACAGCGCTTCGCCGCATCCGAAGATGAAATCGACCGTACCTTCAATCAGACAGTCTCTGAAATACTGCCGGCAGTACTTATCCTGCCGCAGATCATCAGTAAGGAAACCGTCGTACCGTTCAATCAGGTCATCCGGCAGAGGTCCGAGGAACAGGGTGTCCTGCGTGGATACAAGTCTGCACCGGTTCATATGAAAATCATTACCGTATACGGTCAAGGCAACTTCCTGACCTTTTGTTTCAGGGCTTTTTGCGTCATTTTCAATACAAAGATCCTCAATCGTTACGTGATCGCTGACAACTGCCATTGTCCATGTGCGGAATGTGTTGAATTCTTTTCCGTCATCCGCGATTTTTCTCGCATAATCATCCCAGATGATCTTTGTCCGGTCCATTCCGGCTCCCCGAATGGTAAGCGATGAGGTTGAAATTTTACATTTCATCCGGAATGTGCCCGCAGGGAGTTCAATTGTCTCCCCCTCATGCGCATTTTCCAGTAAAAACTGCATGTTTTTTTCGTTTGTAATCGTTTTCATTGCCGTAATTCTCCATATACGTGACATAGTTTCAGTATAGATGATCCACCTGCGTTAAAAATAGAAAACAGGGCAAAAAGTTGAAATCTGCCATGTTCTGAATCATTTTCTCCATGTACTTTAACAGACATGCAAATATATAGTTAAGTTACGAATCTGTGTACAGCGGGTGAATTTAATCGGATGAAAAAAGGGGGGATCCGTTTTATCAGCCGCCGGATGTAAGCGTTTGCTTGCGGAAGGAGGACCGGTAGGACGGGAAATGCGATGGCAAGAACTCGGACGCTTCAGGAGTATAGAAGAATCGATCTCATGATCTGGGCTGTCATACTGATAGTATGCGAGTTTTTGACTGTTAAAGCAGCCAATACGTGGTTCCCCGCTCAGCCGTATACGGTTTCGGTAGCGGCTGCGGTCACAACGATCGTCTATATGCGCTGGGGATGGTGGGGCTGTCTTCATGCGTTTCTTGCGGGTACGGCATTCTGTGCCGCTTCCGGTGCTCAGCTGATGTCTTATCTGATCTACTGCACCGGCAATCTGTTTTCCTGCCTGGCAGTCCCCTGTCTGCTTAAGGTCGGAAAAGAGCGCACCCGTACGGGAACGTTCGGTCTTTTCTTCCCGCTTCTTGTTCTTCTGCTGATGCAGTGCGGCAGAGCCCTTGCTGCACTGGCGCTTGGTGCTTCCTCAGCAAGCGTCACCGGCTTCTTCACAACCGACAGTGTATCGCTTCTGTTTACATTCGTGGTTGTATGGACGGCACGGCAGCTGGACGGTGTATATGAAGATCAAAAGCATTATTTGCTTCGCCTTTCCGCTAAGGAGAAAGCAGAAAAGGAGGTTTACTATGAAGGCTAAGGCGGCAGATTTTCTTATCTTTGACAAAGAAACAGGGGTGTACAGGGTTGATCCCGAACAGGCAGTACGCGATGACGTAGAGAAGCACTATTGGCATCATGTACTTCTGACGGTCGCAAAGGACTGGCGTCTGTATCTGATGCTGGTACCTATGCTCCTTGTATTCCTGTTTTGGCGTTACTTCCCGATGTACGAACTTCTGGGATGCTTCAAGGTATCGGACAACGTTCTGCCGGTATCTGAGCAGCTCTTCTCGGGATTCTCGTACTTCAAACGACTGCTGTTTGCAGGAGACGGTCTCTCTACTGATTTCTGGAGAGCAATGAGAAACACCTTCCTGCTCAGCTTCTACGGCCTGTGCTTCGGATTCCCGATTCCGATCATTCTGGCACTCTTCTTCAATGAGGTCCGTTCCAATATTGCAAGAAGCGTATTCCAGGTGCTGACGTATCTGCCGAAGTTCATGTCCACCGTTGTCATGGCATCGCTCGTAACGATGCTTGTCAAACAGGGTTCCCTGACAACCGGAATGGGTATTGTCAGCCAGTTCCTGTCCAACATCGGACTGATTGATAAAACAGTTGCGAATGCAGGTCTTCTGAACAATCCTGCTTTCTTCCGTTCTATCTATCAGATCAGCGGTATCTGGGAAGGCGCGGGTTACGATTCCATCGTATTCTTCGCTGCAATCATTGCAATCTCGCCGACAAGTTATGAAGCAGCTCAGATCGACGGCGCTGACAAATGGGCACAGATGCGTTATGTTGTCCTGCCCAGCATCCTGTCAACGATCGTCATCATGCTGATCACAAGAATCGGTAGCCTTCTGAACGTCGGATACGAAAAAGTATTGCTGCTGTACAACACCAAGACGTACATGACAGCAGACGTTGTATCAACATTCGCTCACCGCAACGGTATGGGCAACGGCGCCGGCACAGGTATTGCCGCTGCAGCCGAAATGATGAACAACGTCGTCGGAATGCTGCTGGTTATCGGTGCCAATACAATTGCACGTAAAGCTGCCGATACATCGCTCTATTAATGGGGGGATTTCATGAAAAGAAAACTTGAAATTTCGGAACTGATCTTCAAGATCCTGAGCTACACGCTGCTGTGTGTATTCGCTCTGTGCTGTCTGTATCCGTTCGTGTACGCGATCAGTGCTTCGATCAGCGGACGCTCTGCGGTTGAATACGGATCAGTCGTTCTGTTCCCGAAGGACATCCAGTTCGATGCCTTCAAGAGAATGTTCAATGACAACATGTTCTGGAATGCGTATTCCAATACGCTCTTCCTGACACTGTTCGGAACAATCTGGGCAATGTTCGTATCGATTCTCGGTGCGTATGCACTGTCCAAGAAGAGACTTCTCTTCAGAAAATTCTTCAACTTCTTCCTGGTATTCACCATGTGGTTCTCTGCGGGTATCGTTCCTCAGTATCTGAACTACCTGGCTACCAAGGATGTATTCAACAGCATCGGCATCACCGATGATAAGTGGCTGGTCGTTATCGCAATGGGTATGGCAGCCATGAACATCATCCTGCTGAGAAACGCATTCGAAGGCGTTCCTTCCGAAATCGAAGAAGCAGCGATCGTTGACGGTGCTTCGGAAATGCAGGTTCTGAAGCAGGTTTACCTGCCGATGACAAAATCAACAATTGCCACAGTCGCACTGTTCTTCGGTATCTCCAGATGGAACGGTTACTTCTGGGCAAGACAGATGATTTCAAACCAGAATGAACATCCGCTGCAGGTATTCATCCGTCTGCGACTGGAACAGTTTACCGATCCGGAAGTTATGGCAGGCTGGAATGAATCCTACGCGTCCGACTCAGTTATCTATGCACTGATCGTATGCTCGATCGTGCCGATTCTGATTATCTATCCGTTCATTCAGAAATACTTTGCAAAAGGCGTCAACGTAGGCGGCGTCAAGGAATAAAAAGCCTGCGGATATTCCAATAGGAAAAGAGGAAAGGGATTAAAATGAAAAGCTTTAAGCATATTTCGACAGCACTCATCTCTTCGCTTCTCGGTCTGACACTCCTGACAGGATGCGGACCTTCGATCGAAGTACAGCCTTCCGGCGGATCTGCATCCGGCGGCGGAAGCGGAAGCTCCACACCTGCTGAAACACAGGGCGAAACAGCGGCAGCCGGCGAACTGACATACGCAGAAGGTACAGTTCTCCGCATGGCTACAGGCTACAACTCCACAAAGACAGGTCTCAGTTTCGATGCTGAAACAGCCGGAAACGGAATCACACTGCCTGACGGAAACACATACAACACAGGCGATCTGAAGCCGACCTGGCAGCAGATGGAAAAAGAACTGAACGTTAAATTTGAAGACAAATACCAGGGCAACAGTGCTGCAAAGGAATTTGAGTACTGGAAAGAAAGACTCGGAGAAGTTGATATGGTCTCCGGTACAGCTGCACTGCTGACTGAAAACGGTGAAGCAGGAAGCCTCGTAAACATCGGTGAATATCTTGACAGAATGCCGAACTTCAGAGCATATCTGGAAGCCAACCCGATCGTTCGTCTGTCTATCACAGGCAACACCGACACAGGCGCTATCTACTTCAGCCCGTATTTCGACGGTGTTAACGATATTGAAAAGATGCCTCTGATGCGTATTGACTGGGTAACAAAACTGCTCGACGGCGAAGGCGAATTCACAGCTTCCGCAAGCAAGCAGCTCGCTGCTCCTGTATATCAGCCTTATATGCCGACATCCGGAAAGGTTGAAATCACAGTTGTCAACGCTGACGGCACAGCAACAGAAACAGTTACAAAAGACTATGACACAGCAGGAAACATCGTAGCAAAGATGAACGAAGCAGGAACACTGGACGGTGTCGCAGCTGTCAACATGCTCCGTACATATATTGATGAAGCATACGGCGGATACTATGGAACAGCACGTTCCGATCTGTTCGTCGGACAGAATGCAGCATGGGATGCAGATGAACTCGTTGCTCTGCTCCGCTGCGTAGTAGCTAACCCTCAGACACTGAACGGAACCGATACAATTCAGGGCCTGTTCTCCAGAGAAGATGACAACAACGCCCGTCGTTCCGATATGTTCCGTTTCGCAGGACATCTCTTCGGCGTACGCGGTCTGGAATCCAGACAGGACTTCCTGTATGTAGGCGCTGACGGAGCTCTCCACGATGCAAGACAGGAAGAAGAAACATACGTTGCTATGGAACGCATGCATGCAATGGCTCAGGAAGGCCTGATCTCCAAGGCATTCATGGATATGTCCACAGAAAACTCCGGTACATACCTCGAAAACGACCTCGGCTTCATGCACTATGACTACAACCAGACACAGACCATTCTGAACGAAACAAAGCTTCAGAAGGATCAGGGTGAAAAGTACATGGCAGTCATGATCCCGGTTGCTCTCTGGCATGACGGAACCAACGCAGACGGCGTTTACATGCACTTCACAGAGTCCTGGCGTTCAGTCAAGACCGATGGCTGGGGCATCTCCAAGGCCGGTGTCGGCAGCGATGAGAACAAGCTGAATGCTGCACTCGCACTGATCGACTTCGCATATTCTCCTAAGGGAATGGTACTTCTGAGCTACGGTCCGGATGCATTCATCAAGACAAATGCTGACGGCAGCTACGTAACATTCGACTTCAACGGAACACAGCAGCCGGTTATCTCCGATGCTACAAAAGAAGCTCTCTGGGAACTCGCTTCCGGCAACTATACAAACTTCGCAAGATACTACCTCGGTTCCACACTGTCATTCGTAAAGAACCAGGCATTTGAATATCAGTGCACAACAGATGTAGGCCAGGAAGGTGCAGGACACATTTCCAAGGCTATCGCTCTGGGCGTTATCAAGCATCCTGAACTCGCACTTGCTTCCAACAGCTGGTATACATCCGTTCCGACAGTTCTGCCGACAACAACAGTCGAAAACTCCACAATCAACGGATACACAGAACTGACTCAGAACTTCTCCACAGCCAAGGGTGATGACAACATCCTCTGCCAGATCATCGCAAACGGTTACACAGACGCTTCCATGAAGGATGCTGCTTCCGCTGCTGAAACAGTTAAGAACACATGGAAGGGCGCTCAGTACCTGTCCATCAAGGAAGGCGCTTGGCAGCGTGATGTTGACTACTACAACAGCATGAACTGATTCACTCCCTGATTCATTTATCCTCTCCGGAGCGGCATCTGCCGTTCCGGAGGGATTCACAGAAAATCTGACCGGCCGCAACCCCCGGCTGCTCAGATATAAACACAAGGGGACGGAAAGGAGAGTATGAGTTATGCTTCGGCATAATCCTCATACATGGTCATCATGTACAAGAAACAGTTGACTGTGCAGCGCATCTTATGCCTTGCTGCGGTTATCGCAAGTGCGATTGTCTTCCTTTATGCGCTTGGAATCATGACCGACCTTTATGATGCACTGTATGATACGATGCGCAATCCGAACAATGTCTTCCAGACAGATGTCGCCGGGTCCATCGTCTATTACAACATGCAGGAATTCAATAAAGTATTCCTCAACTACAGCATTGTGCTGCTGGTAATAGGTGCATTCCTGTTTGTCACAAATACCCATGTCAGAAGAAGATACTACATCGGTAATTATGTGAACATCGGCCTGTTTGCGGCAGCGTCGGTCTATCTGACATTCTTTGCTCACAGATACATTCAGATCTTCAAGCAGCAGTGGCTGCAGGTGGATTTCGCCGCATTAAAGGCTCATGCCGATATGTGGGGCACGCTCTACACAGAATCCACATTCTGGTTTGATATTCATTATCTGGTATTCGCAATTCTGCTGATCGTTGCATGCGCACTTGTCGCAAATGCAGTATGGAAGCGCAACCTGATGAAGGAAGAAGACCAGCTGGTTGAAGAAGGAAGGAGAGTTCTGCAATGACTACTCAGGATGAACGTTCAATTGCACGTGACCGGATGAGATTCATTAAGAATTCGCAATCATCCAACCTTTGCTATCTCGGTATTCTGTTCGATGTCTTCTATTTTGTAAACATTTACAAATCCGATGTCGGAACATATTACTACACATTCAAAATCGGTGCTTCGATTGTCTACAATCTGATCTTCCTGCTGGTTGCTTTCCTGGCATCAGAAGGCGTAAAGAACTATAAGAAAGAATTCTCATACATATTATTCGTCATCGGCGCGCTTCAGTTCGCAAGAATCTTCATCATTCCGACGCAGGCACACAGCGCAACAACTCTGGTAAACGATGTTGCTGTATCTGTTATGGGCGACGGGCAGTTCTTCCGTGTTGTTGCATATCTTGCAATTTCCGGAGCTGTACTGATTGCGGCAGGCCTGATTAACCTGCGCAAGTGCAATGCGCTTGAAGAACATCTGAAGTCGATCGGTGAGACCGCATAGGAGATAAAGTTATGGCAACGTTAAGCTTACAGCATATCGATAAGATATACGATAATAATGTACAGGCAGTCTATGACTTTAATCTTGATGTTAAAGACGGTGAGCTGATTGTTCTTGTCGGTCCTTCCGGATGCGGCAAGTCCACAACACTGCGTATGGTTGCCGGCCTTGAAGATATTTCCAACGGAAAGCTCCTTCTGGACGGCAAGGACATTACCAATGCACCGGCAAAAGACAGAGACATGGCAATGGTATTCCAGAGCTACGCCCTGTACGGTCATATGACGATTTACGAAAACATGGCATTCTCTCTGACGCTCCGCAAGGAAAATCCGAATGTCATCCATAAGAAGGTTCTGGCAGCTGCCGAAGTCCTCGGACTGACAAGTCAGTTGAACAAGAAACCGGCACAGCTTTCCGGCGGACAGAGACAGCGTGTTGCAATGGGACGTTCCATCGTCCGCAACCCGAAAGTCTTCCTGTTCGACGAACCGCTGTCCAACCTGGACGCAAAGCTCCGCGGTGCTACCCGCCGCGAAATTCTGCTGCTCCACAAGAGACTGCAGGCTACCATGATGTACGTTACTCATGACCAGACAGAAGCTCTGACTCTGGCTGACCGTATCGTATGCATGTCCATGGGTCATGTCCAGCAGGTCGGTACTCCGCTGGAACTCTACGATTCACCGGCTAACATCTTCGTTGCAAGCTTTATCGGACTTCCTCCGATGAACTTCTTCGATGTAACCGTATCCGGTGAAAAACTGATCGGTGAGGGCTTCGAAGTATCCCTGACACCGGAAGAAAAGCACACATTGGCCGCATATCAGGGCAAGCAGATCGTTCTGGGTGTCCGTCCTGAGAATATCGTTCTCGGAAATGATGTACCGGCAACTGTCACGATGAATGAAAACCTGGGTATGAATACTCTCGTACATGCTTATGTCGGCGGAAATACAGGCGTCAAGGTAACTGCGAAGCTGAAGGGCTGGACAGATTACAAGGCTGACGACACCGTATCGTTCACATTCGACAGAAAGCATTTCTTTGATAAGGAAACAACCGTAGCAATTCACGGAGGTGAATTATGAGCACAAATAAGAAACCGGGCGGATTCAGTGAGGCAAAGAGAAAATTCCTGGTAGCTCTTAAGCGCAAGCCGTTTATGATTCCGGAAGTTGCTCTGGTCATCACATTCCTGTATTATGCACTGCACATTTCCGTAGTGTCTGATACAACCGCAAAGATTCAGGGAACCGGGATGGGACTTGCAGGATTCTGCACCATGCTGTTCTCCATGCTTTCATTCATGTGCTTTATCAACGCATTCCAGTACCGCAAGCCCGTCAACAAGCCGATGTGGGTACTTCTGTTTGTGATGTTTGCGATCATTGCGTTTGCGGATGTTTATTATCTGAATCAGATTTATGCCGCTATCTCCCGTCCCGTCAATCCGATTGTCGTGACAATGAATACGGTATACATCGCCTATGCGGAATATTATCTCCGCGTGCATCTGATTCTTCTTGCGATCACTGCAGTTCTGATCCTGCTGCTGCCGGTATATTCCAAGATGCTGCGCAAGATCAAGACTTCCATTGAAGTAGAAGACAACGGAACACTCGGAGCAATCGATATCTCCGGAGAAGCATAATAGTTAAAATAACACGCAGCGGACAGTCAGCCAGCGCTTTCTGTCCATGCTGTGTGTGCAGGAGCGTTCATGAGCAGAAAAAGACAGAGAAAACAGGAAAAACCGGAAGTTGAAAAAGAGGCGGATTATTACGATCTGAAAAAAGGTGCGATTCAGGACCTTGTAGAAGCGGATGAGTCCAACTCTCCGGAAGTTTCAGAGGAGGAACTCAGAAAATACCGTTCATCCTCCAAGTATCAGCTTGCACCGTGGGTCAAAGCGCTGCTGATCAAATTCTGGTTTGCCGGAGCCGTATGCTTCTTCTTTATCTGGGGTCTCGGTCTTTATCTGGCGGATGTGCTGGATACGCTGTTCGTGACAGCCATTGCCCTGGGAATTGTTACCGATCTGCTGACAAACAACGCACTCCGCTTCATTGCCGAAACGGAAGGCGCCAATGATCGCTGGATTATGGTGACAAAGAAGGGATATATCAGTTTCATTCTGAATATTCTGTACGCCGGACTGGTATTGTTCTGTGTCTACACGCTTTATTCCGTGATCAATGCCGGATTTGCGGCGGCACTGAACGATCCGGAAAGAATTGTGCTCGGAGTTGAGCCGATTCTGTTCGGACTGTTCTATCTGGGCTTTGACCTTCTGCTTATCTGCATCAAACATCAGATCAGCAATATTCTCGCACGATCGAAAGTGAGTGCCCAATGAGGAGACTTATGATTAACATTCTTTATTCGGGGAGCAGTTCGGCCTGCTTCGAACTGCAGAACACATCACCGTTTTACAGCCCTGAGACTTATACGGTCAGACTGAACGGTGAGGAAATCATCCGGGAAGGACATGAAAATGTGTTTTCCGTATTCGATCTGAAGCCGAACACTGCCTATGATCTGGAAGTACAGGCCGGCGTGGAAACCGAAACAGTGCATTTTTCCACAAAAGCAGAGATCTGCTGCATCAATGTGCGCGATTTCGGAGCTGCCGGTGACGGTGTGCACGAAGATACCTCCGCAATTCAGACCGCCATTAATCTGGTGCCGGATTACGGAAGAGTATATTTCCCGAAAGGAACATACCTGACTCTGCCGCTTTCTCTCCGCAGCCATTTCACGATGGAATTTGCGGAAGGTGCGGTGCTGCTCGGATCCACGGACCGCGAAAGGTATCCCGTCATTCCCGGAACAGTAACGGATGAAGCCGGAAATGAAACGCCGTTTGCCGGATTTGAAGGAATTGAGCAGAATGCGTATCAGTCCCTGATTCAGGGAAGCTATGTCAGCGATGTTCAGATTATCGGTCCGGGAAAGATTGACGGAAACGGGCAGAACGGAGACTGGTGGAAAAACTTCAATGAGTTTCCCGCAAAGCGTCCGCGTGATATCTTCCTGAACCGGTGCGAAAACATCGTACTGCACGGCGTGACTGTGGCAAACAGTCCGTCCTGGCATATTCATCCGTATTTTTCGAAGAATATTTCGCTGCTGAACTGCTTCATCACGGCACCGAAAGTTTCTCCGAATACCGATGCAATTGATCCGGAAAGCTGCGACAATGTCGACATTATCGGCTGCCGGTTCTCAGTCGGAGATGACTGCATTGCCGTCAAGTCGGGAAAATTCGACATGGCGATGAAGTATCATGTGCCGGCGGATCATCACGTGATCCGCAACTGCCTGATGGCATACGGACACGGTGCCCTGACACTCGGAAGCGAACTGTCTGCGGGAATCCGCAACGTCTCCGTAACCCAGTGCCTGTTCCGTGAAACCGACCGCGGCCTGCGCATCAAATCCAGACGCGGAAGAGGAAAAGAGAGCGTCATTACAGATGTTCTGTTTGACAATATCCGGATGGAAAAGGTACTGACTCCGATTGTCATCAACATGTGGTACAACTGCGTCGATCCCGACCGGTTTACGGAATATGTCTGGAGCCGCGAGCATCTTCCTGTCGACGACAGAACACCTCATCTGGGGCTGTTCGAGTTCAAAAACATGGAGTGCACGGATGCCGAGGTTGCGGCGTGCTATATCGACGGTCTGCCGGAGAGTCCGATTGACCGCGTAGAATTTGAAAACATTTCCGTTTCCTTTGCGAAGGACGCAAAACCGGGTATCCCGGCAATGGAAAACTTTGCGAAGGAACGGTGCCGTCTCGGACTATATCTCGATAATGTCCGTGAGATTTCAATTAAAAATGTCACCCTCAACGGCGTTGACGGTGAACCGCTGATTGCGGATCATTATGAAACAATCAGTACGGAAGGATTTGAACAATGAAAGACTACAGCAGAATTGATGCCTATGTCCTGCGCCTGGTAGAAGATTCCACTCCGGAAAAAACAATGTGGAATCTGGAAAAGCTGCGTGAAGGAAAGAAAGGCACATGGAATTACATCGACGGCTGCATGCTTACAGCGCTGATGGAAATGACACGTATTACCGGAGATCCGCGTTATGCCGATTTTGCTGAAACAGTTGCTGATTATTATGTTCAGGAAGACGGAAACATCCTGACTCTGGAAGCTGACAAGGCAAATCTGGATGACATTAATGAAGGAAGAGTTCTGTTTGAACTGTATCAGAAAACCGGCAAGGAAAAATACCGCAAGGCTGCGGATCTGCTGAGGCATCAGCTGGAAGTGCAGCCCCGTACCTATGAAGGAAATTTCTGGCATAAGGCGATTTATCCGAATCAGGTATGGCTGGACGGCATCTACATGGCACAGCCTTTCTATGCCCTGTATGAGAAAAACTTTGGAAACGGAGATTTCAGCGATATTGTCCGTCAGATCAGAACAGTCTTCCTGCGGATGCGTTCGCAGGAAAGCGGCTTATACTTCCACGGCTATGATGCTTCCAAAACAGCATTCTGGGCCGATCCCGAAACCGGATGTTCCCGCAGCTTCTGGCTGAGATCACTCGGCTGGTTTGCGGTAGCACTTGCGGATCTTGCGGAGATACTTCCGGAAGGACAATCAAAAGAAGAACTGATGCCGGTCTTTACCGACCTGATGAAGTCGATGCGCAGCTATGCGGATGAGGAAACAGGAATGTACTGGCAGGTTCCCGATCAGCCGGGAAGAGAAGGCAATTATCTTGAGACAAGCGGAAGCGCCATGATGGCGTACGCTATGCTGAAAGGAAGCCGTCTCGGTGTTCTTCCCGCAGATTACGCAGAAGCCGGTGAAAAGACATTCAACGGAATAATGGACCGTTATCTGGCTTTTACAGATACGGGAATCAATCTCGGAGGTATCTGCCTGGTGGCAGGACTCGGTCCGGAAAACAACAGGAGACGTGACGGGTCATATGAATACTACATCTCTGAACCTGTCGTAGAGAATGATGCCAAAGGCGTGGCACCGTTCCTGCTGGCATATACAGAGATCAAGCGGAAAGCATGAGTGATATCAATGAATGACATCATTTATGTTGGAAAGCATGCACTTACATATTCCGTTACAAAGCATCTTCACAAAAACTGGGAACTGATTTACTGCACGAGCGGCAGCGGTGAACTTGTATTCTCCGGAAAGAGCTTCGTTTATAAAGAGGACACGGTGGCGATCATTCCGCCGATGTGTCCGCATATAAACAAAAGCGACGGAGGGTTCACCAATATTCATACGCTGATCTCGGACGCCGCATTAAATGTTGCGGACCCGGTTGTCATCAGCGGACTGAAAAACGAGAATCTCAGAAATGCATTCGAAGGTCTGTTCTACTATTATTCGCAGGGCAGATCGGAAAGCGGAGCGCTGCTTCCGATATACAGTCAGCTGATTGTAACCATGCTGGAAGCGATGCTCAGCCGCGATGAGCGGTATACCGATGTTGTCAGACAGATCGTGGACGAGATTCTGAAAAACTATCCGGATCCGAACTTCGACATGAACACCTGCCTGCAGTCCTATTCCTTCAGCACAGAGTATCTGAAACGGATATTCAAGCAGGAAATAGGAATGACGCCGCGGCAGTTCCTGACGGAAAAAAGACTGGAAAACGCTGCTAAAAATCTGACGATCGGCAGTGAAAACATGAATATTTCCGAGATTGCGAGAATGTGCGGATATACCGATCCGCTGTACTTCTCAAAACTGTTTAAAAACAAATTCGGAGTTTCTCCGAAAAACTACAGACAGGAATCATCAATTCCGAACAAAGCTGATTCAGACAGCACAAAGATATTCCTGTAAGACCTCTGAAAAAGTCATATACATATATACGCTAGGAGGCGATATTCTATGGCATACATAACTCTGAAAAACATCAATAAGATTTATCCGAACGGCTATCATGCTGTCCATGATTTCAATCTGGAAATCGACAAGGGCGAATTCATTGTCTTCGTCGGACCCTCCGGATGCGGAAAATCAACGACACTGCGCATGATCGCCGGACTTGAAGATATTTCGAATGGTGACTTCCTGATTGACGGGAAACGTGCAAACGAACTTGGACCGCGTGAACGCGAAGTGGCAATGGTCTTCCAGAGCTACGCTCTGTATCCTCAGATGACGGTTTTCGATAATATCGCCTTTGGTCTGACTCTCCAGGGTGTTGATGAAGATGTCATCGAAGAAAAGGTTAAGAAGACAGCTGCCATCCTCGGCCTGACAGACTATCTGGACCGTCTGCCGAGAGCACTTTCCGGCGGCCAGAGACAGCGTGTTGCGATCGGCCGTGCAATCATCCGTAAAGTAGGCATCTTCCTGATGGACGAACCTCTGTCCAACCTGGACGCAAAGCAGCGCGTTACCATGCGTTCGGAAATTGCCCAGATCCATCGTGAGACAGGTGCGACAACCATTTATGTTACACATGACCAGACAGAAGCCATGACACTGGCTGACAGAATCGTTGTCATGAAGGACGGCTATGTACAGCAGATAGGCACACCGTATGAACTGTACTACAATCCGACAAACGTATTCGTTGCCGGCTTTATCGGTGAACCGCCGATGAACTTCATCCGCGAAACCGTAAAGGACGGAAAGATTCCGTTCGGTGAGAATGTCATTGATCTGAGTCATAAGCTCGGTGACAGACTCGCGGATTATGAAGGAAAGGAAATCGTCTTCGGTTTCCGTCCGGAATCGATCGAACTCGGCAAAAAGGACAATGCATATCAGATTAAGGCAACCGTTGAACTGACAGAAATGCTCGGCGACAATACAAACGTTTATATTACAGCCGGCGAAGAAAAGGCAATTCTGAAGGTTGACCCGCATGATACACCGGAACTTGACGAAGTCATTGATTTCTCCATTCCTTATGAAAATGTGTATCTGTTCGATTCTGAAACAGAGTTCCGCATTTTATAAGAGGGAGGAGACTGATTATGGATATTCGTTATTCAGCAAGCCCGAATGATGTAAAACGCTATACGACGGAAGAACTCCGCAATGAGTTCCTCATTACGGACCTGTATGTCGCAGATACGGTAAAGGCAACCTATTCCCATGTTGACCGCATGGTAATCCTCGGAATCATGCCTGTGCATGAGAAGGTATCCATCGACAAGGGAATTGATATCTGGGCAAACTTCGGCACAGGATATTTCCTGGAGCGCCGTGAAGCCGGTGTCTTCAATCTCGGCGGCAAAGGAGCTATTACAGCCGACGGTGTCCGCTATGAAATGGGATATGAGGACTGCCTGTATATCACCAAGGGCGTGAAGGAAGTTTACTTCGAAAGTGAAGATCCGGAAAATCCGGCGAAGTTCTATCTGGCTTCCACACCGGCACATAAAGCCTGCAAGACAAAATTCCTGTCCTTTGAACAGGCAAACCACCGTCCGACAGGTGATGCAAAGACAGCGAACAAGCGCGTGATCAACCAGTTCATTCATCCGGATGTGCTGGAGACATGCCAGCTGTCCATGGGACTGACCCAGCTTGCGGAAGGCAGCGTCTGGAATACAATGCCGAGCCATACCCATGAGCGCCGTATGGAAGTATATACATACTTCGAGATTCCGGAAGGCGAAGCCGTCATTCATCTGATGGGCCAGCCGAAGGAAACAAGACACCTTGTTATGAAGAATTTCGATGCTGTGATTTCTCCGTCCTGGTCAATTCACAGCGGATGCGGCACAACAAACTATACATTCATCTGGGCAATGGGCGGCGAAAACCAGGCCTTCGATGATATGGATAATCTGAACGCAGACGAGCTTTTATAAAAGGAGAACAACTATGGACATGAAAGATTTCCGCCTGGACGGCAAAATTGCCCTGATCACAGGCGCAGTTTACGGAATCGGTTTTGCGATTGCTGAAGCATATCATGCGGCAGGCGCAAAAATCATCTTCAACTGCCTGAATGAAGAAACAAAGAACAAGGCACTTGATTCATATCATGCAAAAGGAATTGATGCAGTGGGATATGTTGCGGACGTAACAAAAGAAGATGAAATCAATGCAATGGTTGCGGATATTGAAAAGAACTACGGAACAATTGATATCCTCGTCAACAACGCAGGCATTATCAAGAGAATCCCGATGACAGAAATGACAGCTGAGGAATTCAGAGCGGTTGTGGATGTAGACCTGAACGCTCCGTTCATCGTTTCCAAGGCAGTTATTCCGGGAATGATCAAAAAGGGACACGGAAAGATCATCAACATCTGCTCCATGATGTCCGAACTCGGCCGTGAGACAGTATCTGCCTACGCAGCTGCCAAAGGCGGTCTGAAGATGCTGACGAGAAACATCTGCGCCGAATACGGCGAATATAATATCCAGTGCAACGGTATCGGCCCGGGCTATATTGCTACACCGCAGACAGCTCCGCTGAGAGAAAGACAGCCGGACGGATCCAGACATCCGTTTGATCAGTTCATCGTCGCAAAGACACCGGCAGCGCGCTGGGGAACACCGGAAGACCTTCAGGGTCCGGCAGTATTCCTTGCGTCTGATGCTTCCGACTTTGTGAACGGACAGATTCTGTACGTTGACGGCGGAATCCTGGCATACATCGGCAAACAGCCGTAATGAAAGAAATTAGATTTTATGCGGGCGAAGCGGAAGTGCACGGCGTTCTGCAGGAACAGTATGAAACGCTGAAAGCACACCGCATCCGCCCGGCTCTGGTGATCTGCCCGGGAGGTGCCTACCAGTGGCGTTCTCCGCGTGAGAAAGATCCGGTTGCCTTTGAATTTCTTTCCATGGGATATCAGGTGTTTATCCTGGAGTATTCCACCGAAGAGAAGGCAAAGAACTTCCGGCCGCTGAAGGAACTGGCAGAAACCGTACGGACGATCCGTAAAAATCATGAGGAGTGGCACATCGATCCCGAAAAGATCGCTGTGCTCGGCTTCTCAGCAGGAGGTCATCTGGCCGCAAGCCTGGGTGCGTTCTGGAATGATCCGGAGCTGAACCTGGGAGCCGATTCCCGTCCCGATGCGCTGATTCTCTGCTATCCGGTGATCAGCACAAAGGAATTTGCGCATGAGGAATCCGTAAAATGGGTTACGGGAGATGATCCGCTGCTGAAGGAAAAGCTCCATCTGCCTGATCATATCAGTTCCGATTTTCCGCCGACATTCATGTGGCACGGCGGACAGGATACCAGCGTCCCTGTGGAAAACAGCATGATGCTGGCGGCGGCACTGAAACGATGCAGGGTACCGTTTGAGTATCATTTATTTGAAACAGGCGTACATGGAATATCCACATGTACACAGGAGGTGGAAACGCCCGAAGAGTACTGCAGACAATGGGTATCTCTCTGCAAAATGTGGATTAACCGCAGATTTAAATACGTACCCTGAGCGTTAAGGTGAAGGTACGTATGTATCTTCACTTTTTTCAAACATGACAGCAGACAGCTGTAAGGAGAAATCAAGTCATGAATAAGTTAAACTATGCAGTTCTGAAAGAATCCGGATACGACGGATATATTCTGGAAAAAGCACCTGAAAAGGTACTGCAGTTCGGCGAAGGCAACTTCCTGCGCGCATTCGTCGACTACTGGTTCGATGTATCCAACGAAAAAGTCGGATGGAACGGAAAGTGCGTTCTTGTCTGCCCGATCAAAGGCGGACTTTCCCACCTGTTCACAGAGCAGGAAGGTCTCTATACCCTGTATCTGAGAGGGCGTGAAAACGGTGAAAAAGTGGACCGCAAGAGAGTAATCTCTTCCGTATCCCGCTGCCTGGATCCGTATGATGAAAAAGATTTCGAAGCAATGATGGAAGTTGCACGTTCCGCCGATCTGGAATATGTTGCCTCCAATACAACGGAAGCCGGCATCACATATGATCCTTCCTGCAAACTGGAGGATCGTCCGGCTTCATCATTCCCCGGGAAATTAACACAGGTTCTCTATGAGCGCTTCAAGGCCGGTCAGAAGGGTCTTGTGATCCTTTCCTGCGAACTGATTGACAACAACGGCAAGGAACTGCAGAAGTGCGTCAACCAGTATATCGATCAGTGGGAACTGTCCGATGAATTCCGCAAGTATGTCAATGAAGACTGCCTGTTCTGCTCCACTCTGGTAGACCGTATCGTGCCCGGCCGTGTCCGTGACCCGAAAGAGGTTGAACGTCTGGAACAGGAAAACGGATATTCCGATGCTCTGCTTGACGTAGGTGAAGTATTCGGCGTCTGGAACATTGAAGGACCGGCATGGCTGGAAGACAAGCTTCCGTTCAAGGCTGCCGGACTGAACTGCCCGGTTGTACCGGATGTTACGCCGTACAAGAAGCGCAAGGTCCGCATCCTCAACGGTGCGCATACCGGATTTGTACTCGGTGCATATCTTGCCGGATTTGATATTGTCCGTGACTGCATGCAGAATGAGACAGTTCTGAACTTCATGAACACCATGCTGTATGATGAAGTGATTCCGACCCTGCCTCTGGATAAGGACGATCTGATGAACTTCGCAAGCGCAGTCCAGGACCGTTTCAACAATCCGTTTGTCAATCATGAACTGATGAGCATCTCCCTGAACTCCACATCGAAGTGGAAGGCAAGAGATCTGCCCAGCCTGCAGGAATATGTCGAAATGAAGGGCGAACTGCCGAAGTGCCTTGCAACAAGCTTCGCGGCATATATGGCATTCTACTCCAGCGATATTCAGGAACTGACAGACAAGGGTCTTGTCTGCCGCCGTCCTGCCGGAAACACCTATACTGTCAGCGATGACCGCTTCGTTCTGGAATTCTTCTATGATCACAGAAATGATGATGCGGCTGCACTGACACATGCTGTTATGAAAGACGAGCGTATGTGGGGCATGGATCTCACAACGATTCCGGGATTTGAAGAAGCAGCTGTGAAGGCACTGGAAGTCATCAGAACCGAAGGTGCACTGAAAGCATATGCGCTTGCTCTGGGAAAGGAGTAAGCAGTCATGCTTGACTTTATCCGAATCAATGAAAACGACAATGTAGCGGTTGCGCTGCATCCGATTGAGGCCGGTACGGTATTTGAAGGTGTGAAAATCATCGAAAATATCCCCCAGGGCCATAAGGCGGCACTGAAGCCGATCGCATCGGGAGAAACCGTACGGAAGTACGGACTGCCGATCGGACACGCGACATCGGACATCAAACCCGGCCAGTGGGTTCATACCCATAACATGGCAACCAATCTGTCCGGTGAAGTGGAATACAATTACTGCCCGACACATCCGCAGGTAACACCTCTGGAACCCCGTACATTCATGGGTTACCGCAGGGAAGACGGAAGAGCGGCAGTGCGCAACGAGATCTGGATCATTCCGACGGTCGGCTGCGTCAATGACGTTGCCAAGACACTGGTCAGAGAGAACCAGGACCTTGTAAAGGGCACCATTGACGGACTGTATACATTCACACATCCGTTCGGCTGCTCTCAGACCGGACATGACCATGCCCAGACAAGAAAACTGCTGGCGGCTCTGACACGTCATCCGAATGCAGGCGCTGTACTGGTGCTGAGTCTGGGATGCGAGAATCTGACACACGAGCAGTTCCTTGCGGAACTGGGGGATTACAATCCCGAGCGTGTCAAGTTCCTGACATGCCAGCAGGTTGAGGATGAATTTGAAGCGGGCAGACAGCTGCTGGAAGAATGCGCAGCTTATGCTTCGAAATTTGAACGTGAGGAAATGCCGGTCAGTGAGCTGGTTGTCGGCATGAAGTGCGGCGGTTCCGACGGTCTGTCCGGTATTACCGCAAATCCGACTGTCGGCAGATTCTCCGATCTGATGACGGCAATGGGCGGAACAACGGTTCTGACCGAGGTTCCGGAAATGTTCGGTGCAGAGAGCTTCCTGCTCGACAGATGCGTCAATGAGGAAGTTTTCCAAAAGGCATCCGACATGCTCAACGGCTTCAAGAATTACTTCATCTCACACAATGAAGTTGTTTATGACAATCCCTCACCGGGTAATAAGCAGGGCGGCATCACCACGCTGGAGGACAAGTCCTGCGGCTGTGTCCAGAAGGGCGGAACCGCTCCGATCGTTGATGTCATCGGCTATGCGGACTCCGTAAAGACAAAGGGTCTCAACCTGCTTTACGGACCGGGCAATGACCTGGTTTCCGCGACAGCTCTGACGGCAGCGGGAGCTCATATGATCCTGTTTACAACCGGAAGAGGCACACCGTTCGGTGCACCGGCTCCGACGCTGAAGATTGCGACCAATACACCGCTTGCGACCAAGAAGGCAAACTGGATTGATTTCAATGCCGGTGCCGTGGCGGATGGCGATAAGACACTGGATGAAGCCGGTGCCGATCTGCTGGATCTGGTCGTCAGAACAGCTTCCGGTCAGCAGACATGCACGGAACGCAAAGGCTTCCGCGAGATTTCGATCTTCAAGGACGGCGTTGTACTTTAAGAATGATATGTGACTGTTCTGCGGGCGGAAACCCGCCAGCAGAAGCAGCACTGCGGAAGGAGACAGTTCTATGCAGTTGGGAATCCGCCTGCATGATGTGAACGCATCACTCGGCGATGAATTTAAAACAATGGAAAAACGGGCGGAAAAAGCCCGCGAGGAAGGCTTTTCCTGCGTGCATCTTGCCTATTCCAAGGTAATTAAAGGATGGACATTCGACAATTGCGCCCTGACGGAAGGACTCGCGCAGTATACAAGGCGCGTATTCCGTCAGAATGATCTGGACGTGGCGGTTCTTGGGTGCTATCTGAATCTTGCCCATCCGGATCCGGAAAAGCTGAAGGAAATCCAGAACCGTTATTACGGAAGCATCCGGGTGGCATCCCTGCTCGGCGCATCGGTTGTCGGTACGGAAACCGGAGCACCGAATGCCCAGTACAAGATGGATGAAAATACGCATTCCAAAGAAGCGCTGGAAACATTTATCAGAGGCCTGGCGCCGGTTGTGGAATGTGCGGAAAAGTACGGCGTAAGCATGGCGATTGAGCCGGTATGGAAGCATATCGTCTGCACGCCGGAGCGTGCCCGCATTGTTCTGGATGCGATCGGAAGCCGGAATCTGAGGATTATCTTCGATCCGGTCAACCTGCTGTATCCGGGCAATCTGAATGAGCGCGAAGAACTGTTCGAGCGCACCATGAATCTGCTCGGAGATGATATTGCGGTCGTGCATCTGAAGGACTATGTTCCGGAAGGAGATGACCTGAAGAGCATTGCGGCAGGTACCGGAGAAATGGATTACCGGCAGATCCTCAGCTTTATGAAAGCAAGAAAGCCTTATATCCAGGCAACACTGGAGAATACAACCAATGACAATGCCGTACAGTCCAGAGAAATGCTGGAACAGCTGTACAGCACACTGTAATCAGTATCACAGCAATTTATGCAATCTTTCTGCCAATCTGCACAATCGGAAAACAGGCCGGCAGAAGACATAATCATAGTGAATAACAGGAGGAAAAATAATTATGAACCAGCTGAATGAAGCAATCGCCAAGATCGGTGTCGTACCGGTCATCAAACTGACAAACCCGGAAAGAGATGCCGCTCCGCTTGCAAAGGCACTCTGCGAAGGCGGACTGCCGGTCGCTGAAGTTACATTCCGCGCTGCCGGAGCTGACAAGGCTATTAAAATCATGAAGGAAACATGCCCGGAAATGATCGTCGGTGCAGGCACAGTTCTGACAACAGAACAGGCACAGGCTGCCAAGGATGCAGGCGCACAGTTCATCGTCTCCCCCGGCTTCAGCAAGGATCTCGCTGACAAGTGCGTTGAGCTCGGCCTTCAGTATTTCCCGGGTGTTACAACAGCAACAGAATATCAGATGGCTCTGCCTTACGGATATGAAGTCGTCAAGTTCTTCCCGGCAGAAGAGTCCGGCGGACTGAAGAAGATTAAGTCCCTGAGCGCACCGTTCCCGATGTTCAAGGTTATGCCTACAGGCGGTGTCAATCTGAAGAACCTGGAAGAATACCTGTCCTGCCCGGTTATCGCAGCATGCGGCGGTACATACATGGTCAAGGCTGACGATATCGAAAACGGAAACTGGGAAAAGATCATCGACCTCTGCAGGCAGACAAGAGAGATCGTTGACAGAGTCAGAGGCTGAGTGCAATGAGCAGAGTCGTTACATTCGGTGAACTGATGGTCCGTCTTCAGCCGTTCAACTATGAGCGGTTTGTTCAGGCAAATACACTCGAATTCACATTCGGCGGCGGTGAGGCAAATGTAGCTGTATCCCTTGCCAACTATGGTATCGATACTGCTTTTGTCACAAAGCTTCCGGCACACGCAATCGGACAGGCTGCCGTGAACAGCCTCCGCAGATACGGCGTTGATACAACAAAGATCACCCGCGGCGGCGACCGTGTAGGTATCTATTACAACGAAAAGGGTGCTTCCCAGCGCGGAAGTGTCTGCATTTACGACCGTGCAAACAGTGCAATCCAGCTTGCTTCTCCGGAAGATTTCAACTGGGATGAGATTTTTGACGGTGCTGAATGGTTCCACTTCACAGGCATCACACCGGCGCTCGGCGAAAATGTTGTCGAAATCACACGCCAGGCATGCAAGGCTGCCAAGGCAAGAGGACTGAAGATTTCCTGCGACCTGAACTACCGCGGAAAGCTCTGGACACGTGAACAGGCAAGAGCTGCCATGACGGATCTCTGCCAGTATGTCGATGTCTGCATTTCCAATGAAGAAGATGCAAAGGATGTCTTCGGAATTGAAGCAGAAGCGACAAACATCTACGGCGGTCAGCTGAACCATGAAGGATACAAGTCTGTTGCAAAGCAGCTTGCCGACAAGTTCGGATTTGAAAAGGTTGCGATCACACTGCGTGAGTCTCACAGTGCATCCGACAATGGATGGAGCGCAATGCTGTATGATGTCGCTTCCGATGAATACTGCTTCTCCAAGAAGTATGAACTGCGCATCATTGACAGAGTCGGCGGCGGCGACAGCTTCGGCGGCGGTCTGATCTATGCTCTGCTCAACGGCTACAGCACACAGGCTGCAGTTGAATTTGCGGTTGCGGCATCCGCTCTGAAGCATACAATCGAAGGCGATTACAACATGATGACCGTTTCCGAGGTGGAAAAGCTTGCCGGCGGCGACGGATCCGGAAGAATTCAGCGCTGAGCATATAACTGAAAAATAACAGAACAGGAGAAATGATATGGAACATCATAATCCTCTGATCAGCAGCAATCCCAGCCACCGGTTTATTACATTCGGTGAAGTCATGATGCGTCTGACGCCGCCGAATTATGACAAGATCCGTGTTGCGACCAACTTTGAAATCAGCTACGGCGGCAGCGAGGCAAACATTGCGCTTGCTCTGGCGAATCTGAAAATTGACAGCACATTCTTCAGCGTTGTGCCGGACAATTCTCTGGGCAAGAGCGCAGTCCGCATGCTCCGCAGCAACGATGTGCACTGCACGCCGGTGATTCTTTCCACGCCGGAACAGACTCCGACGCACCGCATGGGTGTCTATTATCTGGAAACCGGATACGGAATCCGTCCGTCCCGGGTTACCTATGACCGCAAGCACAGTGCGATTGCCGAGTTCGACTTCTCCACCATCGATGCGGAAGCGTTGCTGGATGGATTCGACTGGCTCCATCTGTCCGGCATTACACCGGCACTGAGCCCGAGCTGTGCGGAATTCACGCTCCGGCTGATGAAGACCGCAAAGGAAAAGGGACTGACGGTCAGCTTCGACGGCAACTTCCGTTCCCTGCTGTGGACCTGGGAAGAGGCAAGAGACTACTGCACGCAGGTTCTTCCCTATGTGGACGTACTGTTCGGAATCGAACCGTATCATCTCTGGAAGGATGAGGAAGATCATTCCAAAGGAGACTGGAAGGACGGACTGTCCATGCATCCGAGCTATGAGGATCAGGATGAGGTCTTCCAGAAGTTCATCGAGCGCTATCCGAATTTGAAATGCATTGCCCGTCATGTCCGCTATGCTCATTCGGGAAGCGAAAACAGCCTGATGGCTTATATGTGGTACCAGGGACATACATTCGAAAGCAAGATGTTCACATTCAATATTCTGGACAGAGTCGGCGGCGGCGATGCGTTCGCCAGCGGCCTGATCTATGCGATGATGAACAATTACAAACCGATGGATATGGTGAACTTCGCGGTTGCCAGCAGCGTGATCAAGCATACGATTCACGGCGACGGAAACATCATCGACGACGTGGAATCCATCCGGAATCTGATGAATATGAATTACGATATCAAGAGATAGGAGTGATAAGTGATATGAAAGCATTTATGGACAAAAACTTCCTGCTTGAAACAGAAACAGCGCAGCATCTGTTCCATGACTATGCGGATGCGATGCCGCTGGTTGACTACCACTGCCATATTTCTCCGAAAGAGATCTATGAAGACAGAAGATTCAACAATCTGGCGGAAGTCTGGCTGGGCGGAAAAAACCCGGACGGCACCTATTTCGGCGATCACTACAAGTGGAGAGTCATGCGCTCCAACGGTGTGCCGGAAGATTACATCACAGGCGACAAGCCGGACTATGAACGTTTCCTGAAGTTCGTTGAAGCACTGGAAATGGCGATCGGCAACCCGATGTATCACTGGTGCAACCTGGAACTGCATAAGTTCTTCGGCGTTGAGGAACCGCTGACACTGGACAATGCCGAGGCAATCTGGAACAAGTGCAACGATATGCTGCAGAACGATCCGAATATGACCGTCCGCGGCCTGATCAGACAGTCCAACGTTGCCTTCATCGGTACAACCGATGATCCGGTCGACTCCCTGGAATGGCATAAGAAGATCCGTGAGGATGCGACAATTACCGTAAAGGTATGTCCGTCCTTCCGTCCCGACAAGGCCATCAACATTAACAAGGAAGGCTTTGCGGATTATGTAAAGCTTCTGGCAAAGAGCGTCGGAAAAGAAACACTCAATTCCGCACAGGAAGTAATCGATGCACTGATTCAGCGCCTGGAATTCTTCGCGGAAATGGGATGCCGCGCAAGTGACCACGGTCTTGATTACATTCCGTTCCGCAAGGGCACGGAAGAAGAGATCAACGCCGCATTCACAAAGGTCATGAACGGCGAATGCATCACTGTGGAAGAGGCTGAGAAGTATCAGACAGCGGTTCTGCTTGCACTCGGCAAAGCGTATCACCGTCTTGACATCGCAATGCAGCTGCACTATTCCTGCCACAGAAATGCGAATGAGAGAATGTACCGTCTGCTCGGACCGGATACAGGCTTCGATATGATCGCCCAGAACAACTGCGGCGAACTGATCGCAGACCTGCTTTCCGAACTGGATCAGACAGCGGAATGCCCGAAGACCATTCTGTATTCCCTGAACCCGGTTGACAATGAACTGCTCGGAACACTGCTCGGCTGCTTCCAGTCCGATGAAGTGCCCGGCAAGATCCAGCTCGGATCCGCATGGTGGTTCAATGATACAAAGTCCGGCATGGAAGATCAGATGAGAGCTCTGGCAAACCTCGGCCTGCTCGGAAACTTCGTCGGCATGCTGACAGATTCGAGATCCTTCCTGTCCTATGCACGTCACGACTACTTCCGCCGCATTATGTGCAACATGGTCGGCAATTGGGTAGAAAACGGTGAATATCCGAATTTCGAAGCTTCCCTGAAGAAGATTGTCGAAGGCATCAGCTATACAAACGCTGCCCGTTACTTCCACCTGTAATTCAAAGATCAAAACCGAAGAATATGTATGACTGTTCATGCATATTCTTTTTTGTATGCCACTGTCCCCTGCCACTTATGAAGGCCTCAGATCCGGTGATAATATGAATCGCAGGGAGAAAAGAATATGATGAAACGGACAAAATTTTTGAATTTCATTCTGGCTGCGGGAATGTGCTTCGGAATGAGCGCATGCGGATCAGCCGGATCTTCGGAAACTGCCGCGAAGGAAACGGCCACTCCGGCGGAAACAGCAGAGCCGGATGTCACCGCGGCGCCCTCTCCTGCTGAAACGGAAGAAGCACTTGTGTTCCGGGGGACTGCATCACTGGATGAAGCGGTTCTGCTGGATGAGGCGGATATCCGGATCCTGCTCAGGAATCTGGAGTGTGATGACAGGCGTGTATCATACGAAATTGCATTTGAAAACAATACGGACCGGAAACTGACGTTTAAATCCGGTACCGAATGGACAAATCCCATGTCTGTCAACCGCTATATGCTGAACAGCAGTTCAAATACATTCCTGATGGAAAGTGTTGAACCCGGTGCACAGAGTACGGAGCACATGGACTTCATGACAGAAGATCTGCTGGCATACGGCATTACGGATATTGCCGAGATGGAATTCAGATTTAATATCACCGATGACTCCGGTGATGAATACCTGCGCACCGGTCCGCTGAAGGCCGAAACCTCTGCCGCCGGAGGATATGATTTTACCGGAGACACCTATCTGAAATCGGTACAGGAAGGGAATCCTGCGGAATGGATGGGAGAACCGGTGGTAAATGTCGTAAGCGGAAATTATTTTGAGGCGGAAGGAGTCCGGGTGATTTCCGCAGCGGTTACGGCAGATGACATTGTCTTCGTTGAAGCCGAAAACACCTCAGATCAGGCGCAGATTCTGAGCTATGACATGCTCGCCGTAAATCATGTCAATTTTCCGAAGGCTATGGGAGATGTCAATCTTCTGCTTCTGAATCCTCACAGCAGGGGATTCTTCAGGATCCGCCCCGCAGCCCTGCACGCGGCTGAAGCCGATGATTTCGGCGTCGGCAGTATTGCGGATCTTTCCTTCTATGCCGCAGTCATGGACGAGAACCGGGAAGAACTTACCGGGCAGACATATACGGATATTCTGCTGGCAACCGGCGTTCCCGAAACAGACATGAGCGGGGAAGAACTGTACAGCAATAACGGAATCCGTCTGATTCTGAAAGGAACAGCCGAAAATGAAGACTTCTTCTATGTGCTTCTGACGGCTGTGAATGAGAGAGAAGAACCGGTATATCTTTATAACGATGTGAGAATGGAAGGACTCAGTGTATACGTTAACGGGGTGCAGACCGTATTCGGAAATGATGATTTCGAACTGAAAGTCGCTCCCGGAAATGCCGGTGCCATTGAATTCAGCATAGACAAGGTCAACAGTACAATTGCGCTGGAAAACATCGGCATTGCACCGGAAGATATTCATACGGTGGATATGACACTGGCTGTCGCGGAAGGCACAAAGGAGAATGTCATTGACATGGCTTCCTTCACCGCCAGACTGAAGGAAGAATAAGCTCCTTCGTACATAACGGACATTACAGGGATGACTGCAGATATGCGGTCATCCTTTTCGGACGGATGAGCAGGAATTCCGGCAGGCATTATAATAGGAATATGACGATGAATATGATCAGGAACTGTCTGCTTCTTATGATGCTTTCAGTCATTATGGGCGGATGTGCAGAACCGGCCGAAGAAACAGAAACGGCTGTGACGGCCCCGCCTGATGCGGCTGAGGTGATGCAGAAGCAGGCATATACACTGGAAAAGATTGTGATCCTGAGCAGGCACAATCTCCGCTCTCCGGTCTCTTCCGGTGATGCCGGGATTGATGCCATGAGCATTTATCCGTGGTTTCCCTGGACTTCCGCACCGGGAGAGCTCTCGGCAAAAGGAGAACTTCTGGAAAAAGAGATGGGTGAATACTTCCGGGAGCGGATGAAACAGGAAGGGTTGAACCCGGATCGGGACAATGTCCGCATCTATGCCAATTCCATGCAGAGAACCATCCGTACCGCAGAGTGCTTTCTGGACGGGTTTATGCCGGAAGCGGACATTGAGACGGAGATCCGCGGGGAATACGGGACGATGGACCCGGTCTTCATGCCTTCCGTGCGTTATTACAGCCCTTCCTATGACAGTGCCGTGCAGACGGTATTTGAAGAGATGAAAGCACAGGATAAAAGATATCGGAGACTGCAGGAAGATTATGATCTGCTTGCGGATGTCACCGGGTATGAACAGACACAGGGATATACGGAAGGACGGCTGCGGCCGCTGGATGCGTCCGATACACAGCTGATACTGTATCCGGATACTCCGCCCGGAATTGAGGGATCACTGGTGAATGCATGCCGGCTGGCCGACGGACTGCTGCTGCAGTATTATGAGGAACCGGATCTTCAGAAAGCGGGATTCGGAAGAACTCTGAGTGAGGAAGAATGGAAGCGGATCACGGAAATAAAGGAACTGTACAATGATACGCAGTATTCCATGGAACTGATTGCTTCATCCGTGTCCCATCCGCTGCTGGAAGAGCTTTATGGAGAGATGATGAATGAAGATCATGATTTTTCTATGATCTGCGGTCACGACAGCAATCTCACTTCCATTCTGTCTGCACTCGGCGTCAGTGATTATGAACTGCCGCATACGCCGGAAATACATACGCCGATCGGCGGGAAGTTTGTGGTGGAGGTATGGAAAGATGAGGATGGAAACCGGTTTGTTCTGCCGGTAATTGTTTATCAGAATGCGGAACAGATCAGGAGTGTTTCTGATCTGTCTTCAGAGAATCCGCCGGAAATATATGAGCTTTCTTTTGAAGGCATGCAGAAGAATGAAGACGGAATGTATCCGTATGATGCATGGATGGAGCGGATGGAAGCGGCAGTGAACCGGCTGGATCAGATCCGGGAAGCATACAGATAAAAACAGCGGAACAGACCGCTGTCAATTGAATCCTATTTCAAAACGGATTTCTTCTTATCGGAACATCAGTCATCTGATCCGGTTCCGGGGGAATCTGTTTTTTCGTCTTCCTTCAGAACCTGGGCAACGATGTCATTGAACATCAGGAATGCAAAGGTGTCGGAAAGGACGGTATTCGCTGTTTCGGAAAGAGAAACGGACGGCAGTGAGATCACTTCATCAAAATTATGACGCAGCGGATGCTTGGAATTGATGGTAATGAGAACAAGGTACGGCTTATCGGTTTCTTCGGAACGGAACTTGCGCATCAGTTCCTGATGGGAGGAACCGCTGATCGCTGAGTAAACAATGACCATATCATCGGAGTGAATGTGATAGGGGATAAAATCAGATGCCGGCAGCTGGGCAATGATATCCTTTTCGAAATTCAGTGCTATCAGCATCTCTTCCGCCGGAAGCCGGGACAGATTTGCACCGAACAGCAGTACTCTGCGGCTTTCTTTCATTTTCCGCACAAGATTCTTAACAACATCGCGGTCGGTTGTTTCGTATACCTGCTTCAATAGTTTTCCGTAAACATCCGCATTGTTCTGCCGGCCGGGATCTTTGGAAAGTTCTTTAATATCCTGGGCAAACTGATACTGGAATTCCGCAAAACCGCCGAATCCGAGCTTCTGGGCAAAGCGGGTCAGGGCAGGCTTGGAAAAGCCGCCGCTGGATGCGATCTCACTGATCGGAAGGGAAGCGTATTCCCCGGGGAATTTCTTAATTGCTTCATATATCTTGCGGTCGTTTTTGGAAAAGGAAGTTTTTCGGGAATCCATCAGGTCTATTACATTCATATAGTTATCTCCTGCGATGACATTATACAATAAATTAAACGAAATATATTTCAAAAGCGCAAAAATAATATTGACACATGTTTTATGTTGAGCTATATTGTGATCGTGAGAATAAAGCGCTTTCTCAAGGGGAGCCGCACAGCCTGATCAGCTATGCGGAAGAAAACAGGAGAGAAGAAAACATGGAAAACTTCATGGACAAACTGATTGCGGTTTCGGGGAAATTCGCACAGAACAAAGCATTGAATATCATTCAGGGAGCCTTCATGATGATGATGCCTGTCACCATGGTCGGAGGTTTCACAGCACTCTTCAACGGTATCGGAGTTGACGCCTACCAGGCGTTCATCGCTTCCGCCGGAATCAAGGATGTTCTCAGCGTTATCTACCAGTGGACAATCGGAATGTTCGGTGTGTATGTAGCATTCCTTGTTGCCTATCAGTTTGCGAATGTATATAAGTGCGCAAAATCAAACATCGCTGTCGGTCTGACATCACTGGTCTGCTTCATGATTGTCACGCCGTTTGTTGTGCCGGATGAGCCGTATGCCGCAAGTTCGCTTCCGCTGAACTGGCTCGGATCCAGCGGTCTGTTTACAGCAATCATCATCGGCTTTGTGACAGGATTTATCTTCCTGTTCTGCCAGAAAAACAATATTGTAATCAAGCTTCCGGATCAGGTTCCGCCGATGGTATCCGCACAGTTCACAAGCATTATCCCGGCTGCCCTGGCAATGATTCTGTTCGGAATTGTCGGAAAGATCTTTGCCGGAACATCTCTAGGTTCCTTCCATCAGCTGATTTATACAATCGTTTCCACGCCGCTGCACGCAGTTGGTTCCAATATCTTCGGACAGTGGATTCTGATGATTGTGCTCTACGGTCTCTGGTTCTGCGGTATCCACGGCGGCATGACATGCGGTCCGATCATCATGATGCTGTTCATGCAGCTTCAGATGGAAAACATGACTGCTTACCAGGCAGGTCAGGCAATTCCGAATATGGTTGCCGGCGATGCGCTTTCCTTCGGTACAGGTTCGCTGCCGATGCTTATCGCAGCGCTGATCTTCTGCAGATCCGAATCCTGCAAGTCCATTACCAGACTCGGTTTTATCCCGGCGTTCTTCGGTGTCGATGAACCGATTTACTTCGGAATGCCGATGATTCTGAATCCGATCTTCTTTGTACCGTGGGTACTGGTCGCTCCGACGGTTTCCGTTCTCGGCACGTATCTGCTGAAGATGATCGGCCTGCTCTCCTACAGCAACTGCACAGCCGGATCCAATGCATCAAACCTTCCGTTCTTTGTCGGAAACATGATGAACTACGGCGTTTCCGGTCTGATCTGGGGATGCGTCCTGTTTGTGATCATTGTTCTTGCCTACATTCCGTTCGTCAAGGCATATGACAAGCAGATGCTGGAACAGGAAAACAATCAGTAATAGAAACAGCACAGGCGGAGGTGGGAAAACACTTCCGCCTTTTATAAAACAGGAAAAGGAGAATGAATATGAAATTACTTGTGCAGAGTGACGATTACGGAATTACAAGAGCGGTATCCCTCGGATGCATTCATGCAATTAAGAACGGTGTCGTGAGAAATACCGGCATGTTTGCCAATATGCCGTGGATTGAGGAATGCGTGGAATGGATCAGGCCGTATCTGGATCAGATCGCCTTCGGCATTGACCTGAATGCTTCCACAGGCCCGTCCGTTCTCGGCCATGAAAAAGTCCCGGCGCTGACACATGAAGACGGATCATTCCTCGGCTCGAAAGAAAACCGGGCACTGGACACCGATGAAAACAATCATGATCATCTGGCTGCCCACAGAGATGAGCTCTATGCCGAGTTCAAAGCGCAGATCGAGCGTTATATCGAGCTGGTCGGACATAAGCCGGATTATATTCACAACCATGCTTACGGTACGGCCACAACCGATGAAGTGACAAGAACGCTGGCAAAAGAATACGGGGTGCTCTGCACGGTTGCGTTCATGGATCGTCCGGAAGTAAAGGAAGCAGGCATGGGCTGGTATGTCTGGGGAGGACCGGAAGCACAGTTGAAGGAAGATCCGGTCAGCTATATCACCGAAGACAAAGGCGGCATTCTGGGAAAAGAATACGGCTACATTGTCTCGCACTGCGGTTATGCCGATGCGGAGCTGTTTGATCTGACCAGCTTTAGCTTATGCAGAGTAAAGGACCTGGAATGCATGACGGGTGATGCCGTAAAAAACTGGGTGAAGGAAAACAGGATTGAACTTGCATCATTTAAGGATCTGCCTGAGGAATGGAAATGATGAAGCTGCCGGAAACATTTCTCTGGGGTGCTTCCACCAGTGCATTCCAGATTGAAGGGGCATACAATCTGGACGGAAAGGGACTGGCAACGACCGATGTCAGAGCGGTTCCGGAAGGAATTGCCGATACCAAGGTGGCCTGCGATCATTATCACCACTGGAAAGAAGATGTCGATCTGATGGCGGAGCTCGGCCTGAAGACATACCGGATGGGATTCTCATGGAGCCGGATCATGCCGGATGAGACGCTTGTTCCGAATGAAAAGGGCCTGGCATTCTACGATCAGCTGATCGATTATCTGCTGGAGAAGGGAATTGAACCCTTTGTCACACTGTATCATTTCGAATGCCCGCAGGCGCTGGTTGATGCATTCGGCGGCTGGAAGAGCAGGAAGATGATCGATGCCTATGTGAAGTATGCGGAAGTATGCTTCCGTCATTTCAAAGGCAGGGTCACAAAATGGGTGACGGTCAACGAGCAGTTCATTGCGACGGCCGCACCGGGGCTGGCAATGGAATACATGGAAGATCCGCAGCAGCGGGCAGAATGGATCTGGCAGATCAGCTATCATGTTTCCCTGGCAGAGCATCAGGCCTTTGCCCTGCTCAGAACCATTGATCCGGATGCCGTCATCGGACCGGTATGCTCGATTCAGGTGGTATATCCGGCTTCTTCGGCTCCGGAAGATATCTGTGCCGCGCAGGAAGCGGAAGAAATGATGGAATTTGCCCTGCTGGATATGAGCGTATACGGAGAATACTCTCCGTTTGCCCGCACATGGCTGAAGGAGAGGAATCTGTATCCGGAGACGGAAGCCGGCGATGAAGCTGTTCTGCACGGCTCGCAGCCCGATTTTATCGGCGTGAACTACTATTTCAGCACCTGTGCGAAATATGAGAAAAAGCCGTTTGATTTCAGTACATCATTTTTCTGGGCGGCGGATGACTGCCGGATCATACCGAATGAAAACCTGCAGAAGACGGAATGGATGGATATGGGAATCGATCCGCAGGGTCTGTACAACGGCATGAGAAAGATCTGGGAGCGCTATCGTCTGCCGATGATTGTCACGGAAAACGGCATGGCAGTCAGTGAGGTTCCCGATGAAGAAGGAAAGATTCACGATTCCTACAGAATTGAATACCTCAGGAATCATATCGGGGAGGTCATGCGCCTGAGGCAGGAGGGATATCCGGTATTCGGATACTGCCCGTGGAGCTTTATCGATGTGCTGTCATCCCATCAGGGCTTTTCGAAACGCTACGGACTGGTGTTTATCGACCGTACGGAAACGGATCCGAAGGACTGCCGGAGAATCAGAAAAGACAGCTTTGCATGGTATCATGATGTTATAGCAGAGGACGGAAAAAATATATGACGCACAGATTCTGGTACGGGGCGGCTACGGCCGGTCATCAGGTGGAAGGCAATAATACAAACAGTGATATCTGGGCACTGGAACAGATGAAATACGGAGGATATCCCCAGAAGTCCGGAATTGCGGCAGATCATTATCACCGGTACCGGGAGGATATCGATCTGATGAAGCAGGCAGGTCTGAATGCCTACCGCTTTTCTCTTGAATGGGCAAGAATCGAGCCGGAAAAAGGAAAATTCGACGAAAAGGAAGTACGGCATTACCGCGATGTGATGGAGTACTGCCTGAAACAGGAGATTGAACCGGTCGTGACGCTGTTTCATTTCAGTTCTCCGAAATGGCTGATTGAAAAGGGCGGCTGGGAAGCGGAAAGCACCGTGGAGGATTTCCGCTCCTATACGGCATATGTATGCAGTGCGTATCACGATCTTCTGCATTATGTCTGCACGATCAATGAAGCGAATCTCGGCGTCCTGATCGGCATCTTTATCCGCCAGGCAATGGAGCGGAAGGACAATGCCGTGCAGATCGGTCTGGATATTGATCAGATGGCAAAGCAGAATGAAGAAAAGCAGGCAGAGGAACTGGCTGTATTCGGCTGCGTGAATCCGGCGGTATTCCCTTCGCCGCGGAGTGCTGGCGGGAACCGGATCATCATGAAGGCGCATCAGGCGGCAGTCAGAACAATTCACGAGCTTGTGCCGCACGCCAAAGCGGGCATCACATTGAGCCTGCGGGATATCCAGCATACGGAAAGCGGAAAACAGAGGGCGGAAGATGCCTGGGAAGAAGAGTTCCGTCAGTTCCTTCCGGCCCTGGAAGAGGATGACTTCTTCGGCCTGCAGAACTATACCCGGACAGTAGTGGATGAGCATGGCGAGCTTCCGCCGTCGGAAGGCGCGGAACTGACACAGATGGGATATGAATATTATCCGGAGGGTCTGGAACACGTGATCCGGAAAGTATCGGAAGACTGGAAGAAGGAGATCCTGATTACCGAAAACGGGATTGCATCGGATGATGACAGCCGCAGGATTGCATTCATCGATACGGCACTGGCCGGTGTGCACAGATGCATCGAAGACGGCATCGATGTCGGCGGGTATTGTTACTGGTCGCTGATGGACAACTATGAATGGCAGTCGGGATATGATATGAGATTCGGTCTGATGGGAATCGACCGGAATACGATGGAACGGATTGTGCATGAAAGCATGTATCATCTCGGCAGGAAGGCGCGTTGATCCGGTCCGTGTGAAAGTCTGAAACAAAGAATATACACTGAAAGCATATGTTTTCGTACCCGAAGCATATGCTTTTTTTCACAAGTGCATAACAAACCATTATAATTAAACTGTGAAAAAGCGCAGAGTACTTGAAAAGTATAACGGAATGAAACTGGAATGGCTTCATGACTCACTGCATTTCATTGTTTTGATCATTGCCGTTTTCTGCATATTCCGCTTCGGCATCGGTCTTTCCGTGGTCGGAGGAGATTCCATGTATCCGACCCTGAAGAACGGGGACATCGTCCTTTATTCCCGGATCGGGAGTGATTATAAGCGGGGGGATATCATTTCCATGCGGGTGCCGTCCGGGGAATACTATGTCAAGAGAGTGATTGCCGGGGGCGGCGATGTGGTGGACCTGCGGGACGGCAGCGTCTATGTCAACGGTGAAAAGCTGGATGAAGCATGGGCATACGGAATTACCGAAACGGAGACAGGGGCCGTGATCTATCCCTATACCGTCAGGGAAGGCAATGTGTTTGTGCTCGGCGACAACCGTCAGGTATCCATGGATTCCCGGACCTTCGGCGAAGTGAACCGGCGTCAGATCAAGGGCAGGATCCTCTGTCAGATTTCAAAGAACGGTGTGCACCGTACGGAGTAGATGATGAAAAAGTTTGATACCGTCAAAACTGTACAGCTGGTGCTCACAATTCTGCTTGCATGCACGGCGCTGATTACGATTCTCAGGGACACGGAACTCTACAGCATGATTGCGGTCAATCCGCATGTCCGCCTGCTGGCATTTGTGCTGTGGATTGTTCTCGGACTGTCCTTTCTGTTCCTTTTATACGATTTCAATTCCTATTCCGATCTCAAGCGGGAAAATCTGGAACTGGATCATGCCGTCTATTCCGATGCACTGACCGGCATTGCCAACCGGTACAGTGTGGATGTCTATATCGGGAAGTTCATGAACCAGCCGCTGCCGGAAGATATCGGCTGCGTGACGATTGAAATCACCAATCTGTCGGAAATCAATGCGAAGCTCGGCCACGAAGGCGGCGACGGGGCGATTCAGATTTTTTCGGATATTCTCCGGACTGTCGCAAACGGAGTCTGCTTTATCGGCCGCAACGGAGGAAACAAGTTCCTTGCGATCTTTCGGAAATGCTCCGAAACACGCCTGGAAAAGTTCTGTGCTTCGGTGGAAGCGCAGGTACAGGCGCGCAATGAACTTCTGGAAGTTCCGCTCAGATATTCCGCGGGGCGTGCCTTTCATGAAGGGGATGCCGTTCATACGATTACGGAACTGGTGGCACTGTCCGACCGCAGGGCATGGCAGAATTCCGGTCACATGCAGAATCAAATATAGAATGAAAATGCGGCGGGCATATAGTTGTGCCTGCGCGGATATGATATAGAAAGACTGAGGAACATATGGAACGCCTGGATCAGGGCTATCTGAGAGATCTGGTAAAGCGGGCCGGAACTTCCGGCAATGCGTTTGCGGAGCTTTATGCCGCCACATGTCAGCGGCAGTATGCCTACATTTTATATATGCTGAAGGATCCTGATCAGGCTGCCCAGGCATTGAAGGAAGTGTATGTCTATGCACTGCACCACATGGCCGCAGTTCCCCATGAAGATCTGTTTCTGCCTTGGATCTCCAGGGTTTCCCGGCGTGTATGCATGGATTATCTTCATGACTATCATCTCGGAGAAAACAGCGTATTTCACAAGACGCAGCTGCTGAATCTGCCGCTGAGCGAATCGCAGGTGCTGCTGATGAAGTACGGGCAGGGAATCAGCGAGGATGAGATCGGTGATATTCTGAATCTTTCCCGCAGAACGATCCGCAAAATGATTAAGGCCGGGAAAAAGCATCTCGGCAGTTCTGCGGAAGGGAAAGATGCGGTCCGCGCTTCCCGGACACCGGGAGAGCTCGATCATCCGAAGGCATCACAGATTCTTTCGGAGATCTTTGATGAAGCGGGTCAGAAACCGAATACGATTCCGCTGGAAGCACTGAACTCCTATGCGGTATACAGAAAGGAACGCTTTTCCCTGCAGAGGGGTATTCTTGCCGGAGCCATGGTGCTGTTTGTGCTGCTTCCGATGCTGTTTATCCTTCCGCGGTTTGATGTGGAAGCACTGGAAAAAGGAGAACGCGGACTGCCGGTATATTCGATCAGGATGAAATCCGTTCTGCCGGTCGGAAAGGTAACAGCCCGGCTGCGGTCCCACAGCCTGCCTGTATATGAGGCGGGCAGAGGCCATTATACGGTGGAGCCGACAAGAAACGGTGAGCTGTCCCTGACGGTATCACTGGTAAACAGGCAGAGCCGGAATGAAGTCTGCACGGTGAATGATGTGGACGCCAAAAGCCCGGAACTGGTAAGCAGCGATATCCGCACGGATTCTGTTCTGCTTACGGTCAGGGATGAGGGGATCGGCGTCAGCTGGCACGGAATCTATGCCGCGGATGCCTCGGGTGTGATCCATTATCCGATATCGTTTGATGCGGAACAGGGAACCGTACTGTTTGAATATCCCTCCGAAAACTGGGATGTATATATTCCAGATTATATCGGCAATACGCTTCATCTTGCCATGACTTTTCACTGAACGGAAACGAGGCGCCCCATGAAACAGAAATATGACGGATACAGAATCAGACTGAAACAGCTGCTTTTCAGCATGCTTTTATTCCTGATGATATCTGCACTGCCGCTGTCTTTTCTGATGTGGAGTGCTTCGGGGAATGATGCGTTCACCGTGCTTGCAGAAGAAGAAAATGAGGGCGAAGAAGAAAAGACACTGGTCATTACGGTAGTGGAACGTACCGAAGCGGAAGATATCGAAGAAAATGAAATTCCGCTGGCTGCCTATTCCGATACGGAAGAGAGGGCAGGGACCAGACATGCAATGCTTGCCGGGCTCATGCTGGCGGGAGTGATTGCATATACGGCATATTTTGTATCATATGACAGAAAACTGTACCATTTGCGGCTGGAAGCTGCGGATGCGGAATATCAGGCGATGACGGAGAAACGGGAATGAGCTCAGATCTTCTGGCAATGATCATGCTGTGTGCCGGCATACTGATAATGTCCGGTTACACCGTATACAGAAATCGTCTTCAGAAACGGCTCAGGAAAGTGCTGAAGGAGCGCTATCCGGGAGGCGGAGTATGAACGGGTTTTCGTCGTTTATGTCATCCGCGTCACTCCTGATGGATGTGATTCCGGTACTGGTCATCGCAGCACTGATCATTTCATTTCTCATAAAGCAGAGCAGATATAAAAGGGAAGAAAAGGAACTGAAAGAGACAATCGAAGCATTCCGGAACAGGAACCGGAGGAAAGGAGAACAGAGATGAGTAAACGATTCAGAAAGTTTTTGAAGAGAGTCACCGCGGTTTTCCTTGCAATTGTCATCGTCGTGACATACGGACTGTACAATTCCGCAGACCGTGTTTTAATGGCGACTTCCCTGCCGGAAGAAGAGGAGATCGTTGATGAAGCGCTGGCGGAAGAAGAAGCGCTGGATGAAGAAACCGTCAATATCGATCTCAGTGAACCGGACCCGGCAGAACAATATGAAGAACCGGTCCAGGAACCTGAAGTCATTGAGATGCCGGAGCCTGAGGTCACCGAACCGGAACCGGTGCAGGAAGTCATTGAGATACCTGCCCAGCCGACTGAAGAGACGCAGCTGGTACAGCCTGAAGAAACAACGGAGCCTGTTCAGGAGCCGGAACCGACCGCAGGACCGGAAGAAACAGCATTGCCGGAGGAAACTCCCGAACCCACACCGGAGCCCACCCCGGAACCGACCCCTTCGTTTGAGCCGGGCAGCTTTGATATTTCTGTGCGTGACGTGTCGGTAACCTTCGACTCACAGCTGCACTCCGTGGAAGTGTATCTTTCCGATGAAACCGGGACAAAGCTGTCCTACAGTACGGACCGCGGACAGACATGGAGCGATGAAAAACCGTCGCTGAGAGATGCCGGTGAAATGGATATACTTGTCCGTGCGGAAAAAGAGGGATATGAAACAGTAACGGAATCCGGACATCTGGAAGTTCTGACGAAGGAAGTCACTGTGGCCGTTGAACCGAACGGAAAATATACCGGTGAAAAGGATCCGGAATTCCGGGCGGAAGTCAGCGGTGTCCTGCTGAATGACAACCAGGCGATTGTCTATCAGATTACCCGTGATCCGGGAGAAAAGCCCGGAATCTATACGCTGAAAGCAGAGGGTGAAGTTGATCAGGGCAACTATCATGTCACCTTTGTGAACAGCACATTTACGATCGAAGATGAACCGCGTCCCGCCCAGGTGCTGCAGGTGACAGCCTCCGACGGTGCCAGAATCGTTGTGACGGCACCGGATGGTGTCCTGCCGAAAGGCGCATATGTCAGCGCGGCAGTCGTGTCTTCATCCCGTGCCGCAAGTGCGATTGAAAATGTGCTCGATGCCGGTCAGCAGCTCGTGGATGTTGTAGTATACGACATCACGATTCATGCGGAAGACGGTTCGGAAATTCAGCCGGATAACTCGGTCACTGTCGCGATTTACGGCGCCGGCGTGCAGCCCGGAGAATCCACTTCCGTATTCTATATTCCCGATGCGGGGAATGCGGAAAAAGTTACGGATGCCGGCAGTCCGGACAGCGTGGAATTCGAAACGGATCACTTCACTGAATATGCTGTCGCAACCTATCGGACAGTAGAGAAAAATGCATCAAATGAATATGAAATCCGTGTCGGTGAATCCGCATATCTGCCTGCACCATCCAATGCCTATTCTGTGAGCAGCTGGAGTTCTTCAAACAGCAGAATTGCTTCTGTAAACAGCAGCGGTGTTGTGACAGGTGTCAGTGAGGGGACGACAGATATTACATGCAAATACCGGGCATCCAGATACAGCTGGGGTTATAGCAGTGAAACGTATCGGGTAGTAGTACAGCCGGGTCAGCCTTCCATCACTCTGTCACCGGGATCCGCAACGCTGACTCAGATCGGTCAGACCCAGACGCTCACCGCATCCCTGTCCTCTATTGATAAGGATAACCCGATTGTCTGGACCAGTTCCGATCAATCCGTCGCCACCGTAAACAACGGTGTCGTGACGGCTGTCAGCAGCGGTACGGCAGTGATTACCGCGAGTGTTTCACCGGACGAAGATGAACTGTATGGAAATACCTATACCGCAACATCGACGATTACCGTCAATTTTGCGAACAGTGCTTATGATCTTTATCACTATGCGCTGATTCCCGGTGCAAATGCGAATGCGACAGGTGCCGCATCGGCCAATGCCAGCTGGTTCGGTCTCGGCGTTTCAAAGATTAACGGTGTGCCGGCGCCTGGCAACGGCGTAACTGTCACTTCCTATGAGATCGGCGAGATTATCAAACCTCTTTATCCGGATCTTGCATACGGCGGAAAGACATACCGGTATGCTGCGCAGGGAACACCCGAAGCGGAAGAACCGGGTTATTATACCCTGCAGCCGTTCCGCGTCGTCGTTGCCTCAGGCGCAAATGCCGGATACAACGGATACAACACGACTGTTGCCTCTGGAGTAAGGACATATCATCTGGACTATATCTGCGTGCTGAATGAAAGTGAATTCTTCAGCGTAAACTTCGCCGTGCAGTATCCCGGAAGCTCGGAATTTGCCGGACTGACGGATTATGCCAAGCGCGTCGTGGACGGAACAGCCCTCAGCACTGTTACCAGACCTTCGTCTTCCGCGGTTCCCGCGACGCAGAACTTAAACGGGATAACCTATGCGTTTGACGGCTGGTATACGGATGCTGGATGCACCTCACCGGCTGATTTCAGCGGCACTGTCACCAGTAATACGACATTCTACGGCAGATATACCGCGACGACCGCAAGATATCACGTGGAGTATTACTATGACGATATTCTCGATGCTTCAAAGACATATACGTCTTCACCGGTGAATATCGGTTCCCAGATTTCCACCTATACCGATCAGCCGAAAGCCGGATTCACATTCAGCGGCGTCGAGCCTTCCGTACTGACGGTCAGCGGAGACGAAAGCGCGAATGTCATGCGTGTTTACTACACGAAACGTCTGGTCAGCTATTCCGTCGGCTATTATCTGAACGGAACCGATCAGAAGATTGCGCCGTCCGTAAACAGATCCGTACGTTACGGAGAAACAGGCAGCGGGACACAGCTGGCGATTTCCGGCTATACGCCGGTACCGTCTGATCCGGCGGTGAAGGAAATGGTCATCGAAAGCGCCGGTCAGGAAATCCGTTTCAATTATTATGAGAACGTGACGCTGACAGGAAACAGCGCATCCTTTGCCTATGACGGCAATCTGCATACCATCAGCGGATATACTTCTTCTGCCCAGGCACAGTTTGACGGTGCTGCCGCATCGGCACAGGGCATTCAGGCAGGAACCTATCCGGTGACATTCTCTGAAAGCACTGTCGGAACAGTCGATACGACAGGCAGATATATTGTCACGGAGGCCGTGCCGGGAACATTGACCATTACCGGTATTACCGTAAAGGTGACTCCGGTCAATCTGTCGAAACAGTACGGTACGGACGATCCGGTTCTGCGGGCGGAAACCGCCGGACTGATCGGAAACGATACGATTGCGTATGAACTGACGCGTGCACCTGGAGAAAATGCCGGGGAATATACGATTACCGCTTCGGGAGAAACACAGCAGGGAAGCTATACGGTTGAATTCGGTACCGGTACATTCACAATTACGCCGTCCGATCAGCTGAAACTTTCACTGACGGATTATGAAGGAACATATGACGGACTGGAACACAGTGTCATTTCCCAGATTCCGGATGCGGAAGGCACGGAGATTTTCTGGCGCGTCAGAGGCGGTGAATGGGGCGCGGAGCTTCCGGTCAGAAAAGATATCGGTACCACGGAAGTCGAAGCACGGGCAGTCAATTCGAATTATCGGGAAGTCACTGCCTCTGCAAAGATCACGATCCTGCCGGCACAGGTAACTGTACGTGCGAATGAAGCAGGCAAAACATTCGGTGAAGAAGATCCGGAACTGTCTGCGGTCGTAATCGGAACAGTGTATGATACGGAAATCAGTTATACGGTAACACGTGAAGCGGGCGAATCCGCCGGAACCTATGCAATCACTCCTTCCGGAGATGCGGAACAGGGAAACTACAGAGTGGCTTACGAACCGGCAGACTTTACGATCCGCAGGGCTGCCGCATTTGAACTGAATGCGCAGGATTCCCGTACGGAATATGACGGACAGGAACATACCGTATCCGTCCGTTCCGATCTGCCTGATGGAACAGAGCTGTTCTGGAGCGCTGACGGCGGACAGTCATGGACTTCAGAGCAGCCTGTACTGAAGAATACCGGCGTGCTGCAGATTTCCGTCCGTGCGGAACATCCGGATTATGAAACTACCTTTGGACAGGCAGTGCTGGAAGTTTACCCCAAACCGGTAACCGTCACTGCACGAAGTGCTTCGAAGACATACGGAGAAACCGATCCGGAGCTGACAGCGGAAGTAGAAGGAACACTTGAAGGAGATACAGTCAGTTATGAGATCAGCCGTGAAAGCGGAGAGGATGTCGGGACATATGCAGTTACCGTAACAGGACCAGAGACACAGGG
>SVBN01000107.1 GCA_015058875.1 Erysipelotrichaceae bacterium
GGTCTTTCACCCCTGCTAAGGTTCTGCACTTTTCATGTTCTTCATCCAGTTCTATCTCCTTTCGGGATTACTTTGACATTGCACTATTTCGTGCTGTATGAGTGCGACTGCCCGTCGCACTAAAAACCGCAGCAGTTGACTGCTGCAGTTGTTCATAGGATTACAGTATTATTCGGCAGGTGTGTACTGCTGTTCTGCCTTTGTAATGCCTTCGGCATAGATGACAGAGAAATCGTTTTTCATGGAAATCGGCGTATAGCCTTTTTCCCTGTATTCCGCGGACTTCTTGTCCCAGTCCTGCGTTCCCCATTCTCTTTCACTGTCATCGGCGACAACCATATATGCCTCAGCCCTGTAGGGGTTTCTGGAATCAATCGCATAGTTCATCATGCTTGTATCGCTGCCGCTGTTGCCGAATGCGAGAACCGGGCGCTGACCGATTTCCTGTTCGATATAGATCGTCTTATTGCTGTTGAGGTTCTTCTGTACGAACCCGCCCGTCAGTATGAGTTCGTCTCCGTCTTCATATTTGTAATTCATATTGGAAGATTCATCTTCATGACCAGACTGTTTGACTTCGAAATCCGTTCCGATCACATGTTCAGGCGTAACATATTCCCTGATCGGGGAATTCGCAACGATCGCACGGGTCGTTGTGCGTTCTGTTCCGCTGATGACATAGATCGTAAAGTCGTTTTCATACAGGTATTTCACCAGTTCGACCATCGGCAGATAGAAGTTGTCGATATATCTCATATTGTTGAAGCTTGCGGTCTTCTTCTGTCCGAACTGGACAACGTAGTCATAGAATTCTTCCACTGTCATGCCTGCATAAGCCTTCGCAAAATTGCGGGCAAGCGTTTCGTCTGCGACATAGCCCGGCTTGATTGCCGCAGCCACTTCTTTCAGCTCATCAGAGACACGTTCCGGATGATCATGCAGACAGTATTCAATGAACATCATGGTGTCATAATACGTATAGTATGTTTCACATGCCAGCGTACCGTCCATATCAAATACCGCAATACGGTCTGCGACGGGAATAAAGTCCGTGCTGTTTTCATCCGTAACCGCCGTGACGAAATCGATCAGCTTCTGCTTCGGTTCGGATCCTTCCGGCCAGAGTGTCAGCGGTTCGGCAATCACCTCGTCTGCAGTATCAGCCTCAGACGGTGCCGCACCTCTTCCTGTCGTAAATACGACACCGATTACCAGCAGCGCGATGAGCTCCAGGATTGCTGCACACCGCCAGAATTTCAGTTGTTTATTCGTGTTTTCCATAGTTTCCTCTCATTCTTTTTCTGAACTGTCCCTGCAATTATTCCACAACTTTTCAAAACTGCAAGTGTATTCTTTCAGCGAAAGCCGGTTCACTCACAGATTCCGGATGTGCTTCAGGGATATTCTGCAGAACTGCAGTATGTACAGCCGGTTCCTGTTCATCCCGGCATTTATAAAAGGCCGCATTGTCTGCAGCCTCATATTTCCGTTATCAGTTATCTGCTCGGGAGAATCCGTTTTTCATATGCTGGCTGGCAATGAGAATCAGCTGGTTGAGTGCCTTGATGCTCTCTTCTTTTGCCATATCGCAGATCTTTTTATTTGCTTCCTCAAGAAGTGACAGATCACCGCTTTCCTTCATCTTTGCATCATATTCATTCAGCAGACGATGGGTACCGGACGCAACCGCGTTCTGATAGCGTTCGATCACCTGAATCGTGTAGCCGTAATGGGGATCGGCAAGCACGCCGGCAAGCCGGCTTGCCCAGTAGAAGTTCTCCGTTGAAACATCAAGACTGACATCGCTGATGTACTTCGGCAGTTTCGATACATTCGCATAGATGCCGATCATTGCATTAAATGCATTGGCACCGTATGCAATCCACTCTACTGCCTGCACTTCCTTCGGCATATAGCTACGGATCTGACAGAGCACCGTCACGCCGGTACGGCTGATGCCGATCGGGCGGTAAATGCCTTTTTCCGGCAGATCTGCTTTCTGATACGGGTTGTACGGAGTGCCCTGATAATACGACGACAGTATATATTTCATATCTTCCGGCGTAATCTTTTTCTCCGGTACCAGTGCCCAGGGAATATCATCATTCTCCGGCGTATAATCTGCGTTTTCTCCATCCCAGCGGAATGTATTCGGGTTGAAGTAACGGCCGATATACCATGCACGCGGATTGTTGTATACATGGTCGGCGTCACTGTGTGATCCGTATACATAACGGGGATTGAATTTTCCGTCCAGGTTGAGATCCAGATGATGCTTCTCAGTGAACTCCTTCAGGTCCGAAGAGCACATGAAGTTCTTCTTTTCTCCATAAGCATCATCAAAATCAAAATGATCGATTCCGAGCCGGTTGGGCATGATGACATATTCTTCATCCTTCACCCTTCTTGCCATCCAGTGATGGCCGCCGATTGTCTCGAGCCACCATACCTCATCGGTGTCATTGAATGCGATGCCGTTGGATTCATATGTTCCGTATTGTTCCAGCAGGGCGCCGAGGCGTTCCACGCCTTCGCGTGCGGAGTGAATATAGGGAAGAATAAGAACCACAAAATCCTCTTCACCAAGACCCCCGATCTGTTCCGGTGCAGTACGGGTCTTTGGCTTGTATACCACCATCGGATCCGCGCCGAGCACCCTCGGATTGGAAGTGATCGTCTCAGTCGCAGTCATTCCGACATTGGCCTCATTGATTCCGCTGGCCGCCCAGATTCCTTTTTCCGGATCTACGCTCGGGCACGCCGTATAGCGCATCGGATCATCCGGCAGAGTGACCCGGCAGTGACTGATCACGCTTTTGTATTCTTTCTTCTGATCCTTCGGATTAACAACAACCGTCTTTTTGACATCAAAGAAACCGTCGTCTGTTCTTGCGATCATTGTGGATCCGTCATAACTGGCCTTTTTGCCGACCAGAATTGTTGTGCATGGCATATCGTTTCATTCTCCTTTATCCAGTGTCAATTGTATTCGCAAAGTTATAAAACGCAAATTTTCCTGCTCTCCTCCGTTCAAAAAAAAGCTTGCACAGTAAATAACAGATGTTATTATTAATTAGTCTTAACTAACAGGCAGGCTTTATGATTATCAAAGACTTCAACATTCGTACAGCTCTGCTGCAAAGCGGAAAGAATGAATTCCTGGAGCACGGGTTCAAAGATGCTTCTCTGCGGACAATCTGCCGGAACGCCGGTCTCAGCACCGGTTCGTTTTATACGCATTTCCGTTCAAAGGAAGAACTGTTCAGTGCGCTGGTGGATCCTGTGGTCAGTACATTTGAACCTTTCTTTAACGGACTTATGGATCGCGAGTTGGAAGATCTCAGTACCGGAATTGAGAATGAAGTGACATCGATTGCCTTTGCTGTAAATCATCGTGACGAATTCCGGCTTCTGTTTTCCTGTTCGGCAGGAACAGCATACGAGAATTTCCGTTCCGATCTGATCAATGAAGTCTTTTATCCGGGATACCAGAAAGTCTTTGACCGCTATGCGGAGAGACGCGTGGATCCTGCGCTTGTAAAAATCGTGCTGATGATGAAATTCGAAGAATATATGGAACTGATCTACGGAGGATATTCCATGGAGGAAATAACAAAACTGATCACGAATCTTGCAATATTCTCCAAAGCGGGATTCAGTGAAATGCTTAAGACAATCAGGAAAGAAGAACAGGACAGCCCGGGTGAAGAACATCCGGGCTTTTAAATAACACTTTTTCCGCGGAACAGATATCCGCGAGCTTCCCCTGTCAGTTCTGAGTGCAAATATCAGCGTGGTATTCCAGAACGTCTATCTGTTTGAGGATACTGTTTTCAGCAATATCGCTATGGGGAAACCCGATGCTTCGAGAGCGGAAGTCGAGGAAGCCGCCAGAAAGGCACAGTGCTATGACTTCATCATGAAAATGCCGTACGGGTTTGATACCGTCCTGTCCGAAGGCGGCGCATCCCTTTCCGGAGGTGAGCGCCAGCGGATCTCCATTGCCCGCTGTATTCTCAAGGATGCCCCGGTCATCATTCTCGATGAGGCAACCGCAAGTGTGGTTGCACAGAATGAGGCACTGATCCACAGGGCAATGACCGAACTCTGCCGCAATAAAACAGTCATTGTTATTGCGCACCGTCTGAATACGATACGCAGCGCGGAACAGATCCTTGTCATCCGTTCCGGTGAAATCGCGGAGCGCGGAAGGCATGAAGAACTGCTTGCGAAAAACGGTATTTACAGGAGAATGCTGGAACTTCAGGATTCCGGCGGAAGCACGGAGGTACATGAATGAATAAAAACACAATCCGGATCACCGAACTCCTGTTTCAGATGATCAGTGTCTTTCTGATCATCGGCGGACTGTACTTCCCGGATACAGATCTCCCTTCATTTCTGCCGCCTGTGCTTCTTGCGGCGGGACTCATCCTGCTGGCTGCGGGAATCCTTCTTTACACTTTCCTCGGAAATGATTAGCAGTATCTGAAACTGTCAAAAAAAAGGATATGCATGCGCTGAACCATATCAGTTTATGCATATCTTTTGATATTTCATCGCTGAAATCTGTTCATCAGACGGATTCATATGCCCGGCCTTCCTCCCCGATCCATACAGCTTTCTGCCATCTGTGATACTTCAGCTGCATGGTGTCACCGCAAAGTATGCTGTGCAGATCCGCCGCCGTAAACCGGTGTATTCTCTTCGCCATGCCAATTCGATCAGCGTGTCCGGCTCCCCGGAATCATCAGCCTGCAGAAATGTATACTCGGACGGCAGGACTCTCAGCATGTCAGTGATCCGGTTTCATAATACAGTTTCAAAGAATCAGAGAAGCTGCCTCAGATCTTCAATCACAGGAGGAAAACAGCCGGATGATTCGGAAAGCTTTCTGCACTCTTCCGGACTGTAACCGTCGGTATCGAGAAAAATGCCGTCGACGCCGCAGGCTGCCGCAATCCGCATATCGGAACCATACTCATTGCCGACCATGACGCATTCCTCCGGACAGAGGTCATACGTTGAGAGAAGATCCTTCATGAAGACAGGATCCGGTTTTTTAATCCGGCGGTCCGAAGAAATAAAGATACCGTCAAAATAATCCCAGATACCCTTCACCTTCATCTCCGGTTCCGTAAAAACTCTCTGCGCATTTGAGAGGAGATAAATACCCCGTCCTCTGTTTTTTAATCCGGTAAGTGCGGGCAGGGTCCCCGGATACAGACTGTAACGGAGCCTGGAAAGAATACGGAACAGGCGTGCGGTATCCGTGACCCATTGGTCCATGTCTATGATGCCTTCTGTTCTGCCATCCAGGAGCTCCGCAAAAACTTCGGCGATATCGATTTCCGGATAGTCCGTTCCCAGTTTTTTTCCGAGGCGTATCTCCTTTTCCCTGCAGATCTTTTCGTAGGCTTTGTGCATGCTCTCACCGCTCCAGGAGGTGCCGAAACAGTTATAATAATCTGCCATTTTATCCCAAAGATAAGGCAGGGTCTGGTCGGTATGGATATCGATCAGTGTTCCATAAAGATCGAAAATATAGTTTTTATATTGCTTCAATTCAGACTGTGCCATATCACTGTTCCCTCCGGGATATAATCAGTACCTGTGATATTTCCATTGCTCATCTGCGGCTGAAATACTATGAACAAAGCGTATCATCTCCTGATTTTCCTCATTATACACAGATCACTTATCACCGGTAAAACAGCATACCGCTTCTGATGATCGATAAGCATAAACAAAAGGCAGCCCATCATGTGACTGTCTCATAAACCGTCATACCGGCAGACCGGAAGCTTCTGAGAACTATAAATGCGTATTCCTGCCGGGATCGTCTGAATGCATATATATATATGTCTTTGCTCACAGTTTTTTATCCCCTGCTCCGCTCGTGTATCCTGCGCTGACAGGAAGAAAACCAGGCCTTGAACCGGATTTTTCTCCTGTCATTGCTGTTTTCCTTTAACTGCAGTTTTTATATCAATTCCATGGATTCTGCGGATCAGGATCCGTCGGGTCCCATCCCCTGTCGGCACTGGCCGTATCAATGGTGATTGGTTCCGGTTTTCTCAGAGGGCCGGGCTCTTCCGCATCATCATAGAATTCTACCGTTGTGCCGATCGCACAGTTCTCAAAGATCCACTTGGCATCCCGCACGCATAACCTGACGCATCCCATGGATGCAGCAGTACCGAGTTTGTTGTATTCCAGGTATTCCAGATTGTTTTTTGAAGCGGAATAGTACGGAACGGAATGAAACAGGATATCACCTGTAATATCCGTTGCGTATTGTCCGTATACACCGCCGAACAATGATCTCCATGCCGACCGGTTGAATGTGTTATAGGTGCCGAGCGGTGTTGCCGGACCTGTTGAGCATACCATTGCTTTCAAAGGTGTTCCGGCTGTTCCGTCAGCTTTCTTTTCATATATGGTAACGGTATTCGCTGCTCTGTTCACTTTGATATAGAATGAATTCCTGTCGGAAGGATCACCGGCTACTCTGAGGTTTAATGCTGCCTCAGCAGTGTTCCCATTGCTGTCCATGGCACGGACCTGTACCGTATAGGTTCCCGCTTTCCCCATGTCAGCATCTGAAATGCCTGTCCACGTACCGGGACTTAATGTATCAGAATATGTCAGCTCTCCGTCAGCCGGATCACTGCAGATGATCAGATCCTGCAGACCCAAAACATCATTGACTGCTCTTGCCAGATCCGTTCCCGCCGCGGTAATCACAGGGGCCTTTGTATCCGACACCGTAAAAACTCTGGTAAACTCCTTTTCGGATGTGCCGAACAGCCCTTTCTTCGACACGATAAATGTGATTTTCTGATCACCCAGCTTATGCGTATCGATCTTCTGATCATCTTTGACGCGGACCTGTGCAGCAGCCTGATCAATATAGTCCAGAGGGTCTGCCGATCCTGTGCCGTATTCCACAGCAATGACTCCTCCATCCGCCAGACCGTTTTTCCTGTCTGCCAGATAATCCGCTGCCCGCAGAACACCGGCTGCCAGCAAAGCCACTGAACAAACAGCGAGCAGTATGACCAGCATGAGATGCAATACATTGATCTTTCGTTTTCTTTTATTTCGGGACATATGAAAAGTATACTGGTTTTTTGATCCGTTTAATACAGAAAACACGCCTGCAGATTAGAATTAACTTCCTGCCTGCATTCTTTCACGGCTTTCCTGAGCATCTTACTGTTTCAGCGTAAACTCATTAAGTTCAAGAACAGCCTCATACATGACATTTGCGCCATATCGGAGAAAGGACGACGGCGCAGGCAATAGAGATTGTAAATCACGAGTTAATCTACGCATAAGGTAACGGGCGGCGGGGAGCAATCCCCGCCGCTGTCACTTGCAACAAGCCTTAAAACACGATACTTGGCCTTGGCTGGTACAGCGCG
>SVBN01000108.1 GCA_015058875.1 Erysipelotrichaceae bacterium
TGCCTGCCTGAATAATCTTTCTAGGTTCGCTTGAACCATCTACATTATATTCAGGTTAGCACTCATGTGCAAAAACGGCTTTAAAGAAAAAGATCTCCTGTTCAGAAGATCCTGTTTCCCGCTATAGTTTTTCTCCCAGGAATTCCAGAACGATCTTTCTGACGTCTTCCTGATAGAATTCATCCGAGCCGTGATCCGCGCCTTTGATCACATAATAGCGGATATCCTTTCCCGCCTTCTCCATCGCTTCATAATACAGCTCACTCTGTTCGATATTCACGACATGATCGCTGTCGCCGTGCATCACAAGCACCGGACATGTATGTTCATTGATGCCGCACACGCCGCTGGCCTGTATTGCTGTTTCCGGAAGATGCTCCACCAGATCACCGAGCAGACGGCATTCTCCGAATTCTTCCGGCCGTAAAGCGCGCCCGATACGCTTTCCTTCCTTCAGCGCTTTGAGGTTGAAATCATAGATACGCCGGATATCGGCAATTCCGTAGAAATCTACGGCACATTTTATATCACTGGAAACGCCGGCATTGGATTCCGTATCAAACTGGCCGTCATTATTTGCGGCAAGCAGGGTCAGATGACCGCCGGCGGAAGCACCCATGACCGCGATCCGTTCCGGATCAATATGATATTCTTCACAATGCTTTCTCAGAAACCGGACGGCGCTCAGCACATCCCGGATCTGCGCCGGAAACACAGCTTCCCCGATCACCCGGTATTCCGCGGCAGCGATAATATAACCGTTTTCGGCAAGATACAGCAGATCCGGCAGATTCTCACTGTGGCGTTCTCTTCCGCCTCTCCAACCGCCGCCGCATACCCATACCACGCACGGCAGTGGCTGACCTTCCTTATTATGAATTCCGTACGGCGTCAGGAGTGACAGATGCAGATCGCGCATTCCCTGTTCCGTTGGCTGCGTGTCATATACGATTCCCTGTGTCAGGTATATATGCTTTCTATGTATCGCGGATTCAATGATGGCTTTCATGATGTTTGTCTCCTTCTTCTCCGCTTACAGTATAGTCATTCCCCGGTCTTATCCGAAAACACGATTATTTATGAATCATATAAAAATCAGACAGGACTGAACCTGTCTGAATGCTTCACTCTTCTTCCTTTGTTTCTTCGGTATTCCGTGTCATTTCAACACGATAGACGCGGCGCTCATCCGCTTCCAGGATTCTGACCGTATATCCCTTGAATTCGAAACTGTCGCCGGGACTCGGAAATTCATCCATCATTTCAATGCACCAGCCGCCGACTGTTTCACTTTCATAGTCGAACTCGCTTTCATCCATGTCCAGCAGTTCGCGGAATTCCGAGATGGCCATATCGCCGTCTATCTCATACTTGTTTTCGGCGATTTCCTGCACTTCATCCTCGATGACATCGGTTTCATCCCAGATGTCTCCTACCAGCTCTTCCAGAACATCTTCCATCGTCACGACACCGAGCGTTCCGCCGTATTCATCCGTCACAATCGCAAGATGCTGCTGGGAATCACGCAGGGTCGACAGTACGGCCGGAAGCTTCATTGTCTTGTATACAAAGTACGGCTGCATCATCATTTCCCTGAGATCAAACTGTTTCCGGTCAACGGCTGTTTTCAGGAAGCGGTTCAGAGAAAGAATACCGATCACATTGTCGATGCTGTCTTCATATACGGGAATTCTCGAATAAGTGGAATTCAGTACCGTCTCACAGATTTCATCCCAGTCATCATCAATGTCAATTGCCGTGATATCGACTCTTGCGGTCATGACTTCCGATACCGAGATATCCGCAAAATCAATCGCCGCGCTGATCAGTTCCGAGGAATCCTCGTCGATGACTTCTTCATCTTCCGCAGTATCGATAATGGAATGCAGTTCCTCCATTGCGGCTTCTTCATCCGGAGCTTCCTCCTCCTTCATGCCTTTCGTGATCAGATTGACCAGTCCGACGACAATCCATGTAACCGGACGGAACAGGATGGTCAGGAAGCGCATGAGCGGGGCAAATGCGATGGAGAATCCGGTCGCATTCTTTTTCGCCGTAATCTTCGGAATTGTCTCACCGAAGATGATGACGGACACCGTGATCAGCACCGTGCTGACCCAGGTCTTCCCTTCTCCGAGTGCAATCATTGCGGCAAGCGTGCCCATGGAGGACGCCGCGATATTCACCAGATTATTTCCGACAAGAATCGCCGAAAGGGTATTGTCGTAATCATCCGTGATTTTCAGTGCCTTCTTCGCCTTTTCGTCCCCTTCTTCCGCCATGTTCTCCAGACGGATCCGGTTATTGGAGGAATAGGACATTTCCGATGCGGAGAAAAATGCCGAGGCAATGATGCAGGCAATAACGCCGATGATCAGTATCTGCAGCATATCACTTCTCCTCCTTTTCTTCGGGAAGAATCTTTACCCGCAGACGGTTAATCCGGTTCTGGTCCATCATCTGCACGGTAATCTCCGTATTCAGGTATGTGAAATGATCTCCCTCTTTCGGAATCGAGCGGAAGGATTCAAAGGCAAGTTCGCTCATCAGCTTGTTATCGATTCTTTCTTCTTCCTCTTCGCTGTATTCCACGCCGAGCTCATCCATAACGCTGGTGACAAGACTCGATGCATTGACGCTGTAGGTACCGTCATTCATTTCAATGATGTTTTCTTCCGCATCGTCTTCTTCATCCCAGATTTCACCGACCAGTTCCTCCAGAATATCCTCGACGGATATAATGCCGAGCGTGCCGCCGTAGCTGTCCGTTACAACCGCGATATTCAGTTTTTCACGGGACATCTCGGCAAGCAGATCGTCAATTTTCGTTGTCTGATAGATAAAATACGGTCTGTCAAGCAGCGGACGGATATCCTTTATTTCTCCTTCCGAAAGTACGGCACGGATATATTTCCGGATCTGAAGAATGCCGATAATATAGTCGATCGTTCCTTCATATACGGGAATTCTGCTGTGATTTTCTTCCTTTATGATTCTCAGGATTTCATCCTGGGGCGTATTGACATCGATTGCGACAAGATCCAGACGGCTGGTCAGAATACTGCCGACTTCCACATCCTGGAACTGGATCGCCGAAGAGATCAGATCCCCCTGTTCCTCGTCAAGTGTTCCTTCCCTCGTCATATCTTCAATGATATCGTACAGTTCATCTTCCGTAACCGAGATTTCCCCGTCCCCGCTTGTCATAGACGAGGCAAAGTTGCCGATGGCACTCAGAACGGCGGAAACCGGTGTCAGAACAGTCATTAAAAATGACAGCATGGAAGCCGTGCTGACAGAAATGGATTCGCTGTATTTTCTGGCGATGCTTTTCGGCAGCATTTCACCGAAAAAGAACACTGCCAGTGTTGTAATCAGTGTAGATATGGTAACTGCGGAAACACCCCACAGTTTTGTAACGTTCTCGGTGACAATCGAAGCTGCCGCCAGATGAACAATATTTGTGCATATTAAAAGGGTCGTAATTGCCTTGTCAAAATCATCCGTGATTGCAAGAGCCTTCTTCGCCCTCTTGTCTCCCTTATCGCTTAAAGCTTTCAATCTCGGTTTGGAAACCGACGCAAACGCAGTTTCTGTCATTGCGAAAAACATTGCCGCAAGAATCAGCACCGCTACAGTTATCAGCCAGCTAAATCGACTGCCATCGTCCATAGACGTCTATCACACTCCTTCTGAAAGAATGCAAATATTATGCCATAGCTTATGTCTGTTGTCAAAAATGAGCTGTTCAGGAAAAAGACTGCAGCGGGGAAGCTGCAGTCTTTGGGATAACAATCCGGGGAAATCCGGATCAGTGGTAAGCAGGGAATATGGTCATTACCCAGATGACGGAAAGTATGCAGATTATGATGGACGGCAGCCAGCCCATCTTGAGCAGATCCTTCTGGTCGTATCCTCCGAGGTCCATTGCGATCGGTACGGAACCGGTAGCCATCGGTGTCATGAATGCTGTCAGGGAAGCAGCCTGCAGGAGAATCAGCGGTCCGATGGGGTCACACTTCAGGGATGCGCATGTCAGGATCAGAATCGGACGGAAGATGTTTCCGACGGATGCATTGTTCATGAGCTGGGTCATGATAAACGGGATGACAAAGAATACTGCACCGATAACGAAACCGTTGGTTGTTCCGCCGAGAGAATTCGCGATGGTGTCGCCGATCAGGTTTCCGAGTCCGCATTCGGTCAGTGCTCCGCCGACAGACTGTGCTGCCGCAAGCATCATGACGATACGCATCGGGATTGCATTGATGGCTTCTTTCGGAGTCAGAACGCCGGTCATCAGAAGTGCAGCTGCACCGGTATAAGCAATCTGCCATGCTTCACCGAAATTGAATTTGCTGTTGAAGATAAGCATGAGGGTAACAACTGTGAAGATACCGTATCCGAGTGCTTCTTTTACAGGACTCAGCGGAGGTACTTCCTTTCCGCCCTTCTGCTTGTTTTTTGCTGTTTCAAGTGTAATAGCGACGGAAGGCTGATCAGGGCAGAATCTCGGCATAACGAAGATCGCATAGAGAATGATAGCGATAGCGATCGGCAGTCTGCCTTTCATCGGATCGAGCAGCTGCATCTGATAATCTGTGTAGCCGTAGGATTCCAGATAACCGTTCATGGTTGCGTATGTTATTGCACCCTGGCCGATCGGAAGAACAGCGCAGCAGCCGATACATACCAGTGCGATCGGCATAATCAGCTTGGAAGGACTGATTCCGAAGTCGTCGCAGCAAGCCGCGGCCAGCGGACCGATAATTGCAAATGTAGTCATCGGAGAAAGTCCGAGGTTGGACAGCAGGAAGCCCATAGCAATGTATCCTGCAAGGACTTTCTGATAGCTTCCGCCGCTAACCTTATAGACGAGTGCAGTCATCTTCTTGACTGCCTGTGTACGGTTGAAGCCTGCCGCAACAATGAACATGCCGATAATCTGCAGGGCATTCTTGGTTGCGAAGTTTCCCAGAACTGCTTTCGGTTCAATCAAACCGGACCATGCGACCAGAGCGACGGTAAAAGTAGCGATAACGCCGTTGGAAATCTTGAATTTCGGTCCTACAACATAACCCACGATCATGAACAGGAAGATCGCGAGACATAACCACATCTGACTTGTCATAATATATTCTCCCAATAATTGTTTTCTTTTTTATGCTTCGTTAATTGCCAGATCCAGTGTGTACCACTTTCCCCTGACCATCGGCGCTACTCTTCCGACTTTGCCCTTTTCTTCCATGATCCGGTTCATATCCACGATCATCTTCTCGGCAAATTCCGGATCCTTTGTCAGCCATGTTTCATAGTGCATCGGAACAAGAATCTGTGTGTCGACAGCTGCGAACCATGCTGCGAAATTCTCGGCTACGCCTTCCTTGACTTTTGAAGAAGCCATCTTGTTGCGGATGATGATGTTCGGCTTATTGACACCCTGCAGACGTTCGATCATGCCGTCATCATTTCCGCCGATGAATGCAATGCGCATGCCCTGTGCTGTTGTCAGAACAAAGTTTGTATTGAATGTTCCGCCGGATGCACTGGACAGTGCTCTCGGGTCATCGCCGTGTCTCTGCAATGCCTTCTGCAGATTGCCGCCCTTCTGTCTGTGGTGTGTGGCATGATGTGTTTCCAGAATGAATCCGTCAAAGTAATAAGTTCCTTCATAATCCACCGGATACATGTCCGTCACCGGAATGTCATGGCACTTCATCAGTTCCAGGACATTGCCGGAATGCGTGATGACAGTAGAATGGAATTTATCCACAACCTCCTGAAGGTTGGCAATATGATCCATATGCGTATGGTTCAGAAACACATAGTCAGCGCCTTCAATGTCATCGATTGTAAAGTCCGGCGGGCACATCTCCGTCAGCATCCCGTCTCCCTCTTCCATGTGGAACCAGGGATCGGTCAGCAGTGTGACGCCGTTGTTCAGCTTGAATTCGAAGCATTGTCCGTTGATCCATCTGAACTTCAAAGCAGTTGAATTTACAAGGTTAGCCATTTTCTATCTCCTTCTGTGAAACCCCTTTCACTTTTGACACTTTTATTTAAGCATCGGGATTCTGTCCTGACTAATATCGATGGATTATGGAAAATATATCCGGAAGTAATAATCTGCCCTTCTGTCCGGAATATGAAAAAACATTGATTAATCTGTCGTATAATTGAGTATACATCACAGGAAAACAATATGACTATTCAGGAAATCGAGTACCTTCTGACAATTCTCTCGGAAGGAAGCATCAACAAAGCATCCACAAAGCTTTATATTTCTCAGCCTGCCCTCAGCAAAATGATAAAAAAGATCGAACAGGAATATGACATCACGCTGTTTCTCAGAACACCCGGAGAGCATAACCTGAAGCTGACCGGAGACGGAGAGATTTTCTTTGAACAGATCCGCAGAATCAGTCATGAACATGAAATCCTGCTGGACCGTCTGAAAGGAAAAAAAGAGCGTATGCATTCGATTATCCGGATCGGCCTCAGTCCCAGACTTTCCAATATGCTTTCCCCGCGGCTGATCCAATGGCTTCATGACTTCCATCCCGAAGTATTTATCAAAGTCTTTGAAGATAATTCCGATGATCTTGAAAAATCCGTGGAGACCGGATCATTGGATATGGCGCTTGTATCGAGACATATCGTAGAAAACGGTCTGCTGAACTTTGAGATTATCAATACAGTCCACCATTATATTTATCTGCGAAGAGGCAGTCCGGCCGGTATAAACGCCGTCCGCAATGAAGACATGCCTTATCCGTGTCTTTCGCTTAATGATATCTGCAATGAAGTCATTGCCGTTGCAAGTCCTGAGCATCGTGCATCCCAGCTTATCAGCAAGCTTGAAAAGAGATCCGGAATCACCTTCCGGAAGCGCATTGAAAACAATCCGATGAACCGGATCCAGCTGTCTGATATCGGCCAGTGCACAACCATCATTTCCACGATCGGACTGAAAAACAACAGCTTTGACCCGGACAGATTGTTCTGCATTGCGGAAGAAGACAGCATTTCCATTCATCAGGTACTATGCTGCCTTCCGGAAAATAAAGACAGTGAACAGGTCAGACTGATGTCGGAAGCTTTCCGTGCCATCACTGCAGATCTTCACTGAGACAGGAAACAGACCGGGAAACCGGTCTTTTATAACAGAAAAAAGAGATCCTTTAAATTTGGACGGGGAACAGAATAAACTCTAAAACAGAATTGGGACAGGAAAAGATATCTGATCAGATATTGCTGTAAAGCAGTATGGGATCAATATCTTTTTATATTTATGAACTA
>SVBN01000109.1 GCA_015058875.1 Erysipelotrichaceae bacterium
AATGCAATGCTGCATCATCATGATCCTCTGTACGAACATCAAAGGACTGAGCACCGGCAGGATCTTCATAAATTCCAGAAAGCGCGGTTTCCATTTCGGACTGATTCTGCCGCCGATAATATGCTCCATCTGTGCCGGACTGATTTCACGGGATAATACAGGCCCCATCACATGAATTCTTTTTGTTTCATTTTCTTCCGTTTCATATACAACGCCCCAGACCAGTCCGAAGTTGCTGCTGAGCATCAGAGGTGCAGGATCCTGAACATGTTCAGTCATAAATCGAAAGCACGCATTGCTGCGAAACAGTATATCCATGCTGGGGTCCGGACTGTTGGAAGAAATCAGAGTTCCCTCCGTATCATAAGTCCAGATAAAACAGTCCGAGTTATATGACAGCAGTTCCGAGAAGGATTTCAGACGCTCATCAATTTCAGCAGAAGTGTATCTCATAGTTCTATTCCTCACCCGTTTCATTGATTATTGATTTAACAGAATAACTGCAAATGATATTCAGATCCTGTCTTTATCTTCTATTATATGCCGGTTTTCATATTTTTATAAAATGCCGTCAGATATGCAGCACCGGCTGATTACAGCAGTCACCAGTATTCATTCCTCTTTCCGTAGCCGGTGTGATTGCGGCCTTGCGCTGCGGTCTGGCCTCCGCATTCGAGCCAGCTTATCTGATCGCTGCCGCAGGCGGGTGCACACTGATTCACTCACACTTTGAATAAGACTGTCAGAGACCTCCTCTGCAAAAATGGATGAGCCACATGATCTCATCCATTTTCATCTGTATTGACTGATTATTCCGCAAAGCTGCCGAGATATTTCAGACTATCCTTCGGAATTCTTGTCTGCGTGCTTCTGTCCACCGCGATCAGACCGAATGTCATGCCAAAGCCCTTCTGCCACTCAAAGTTGTCCATCAGGCTCCAGTAACAGTACCCCTTTACCGGAATGCCGTCATCCATGCAGTTCTTTACGCCCTGCAGCGCTCTGCGGATGAATTCCACTCTTCTGGCATCATCAGACATAGCCGTTCCGTTTTCTGTGACGATCAGATCTCCTTTGAAGCCTTCATGAACTCTCCGGATGACATGTTCCAAAGCTTCAGGATAAAATTCATAATCCATCTGGGTCAGTTCTGCACCTTCCGGACACGGCAGCTGACCCTGCGGTCCGTACAGAGTTCTGGTATAGTTCTGCACGCCGAGGAAATCATCTCCTTCCAGATACGGCAGATAATGCGTGAACTCTTCTTCCCAGGCAGCCTGTGCAAAGCTTTCTCCGCCTTCCAGTGCCTGCAGATCATGCATAGACAGGGTAATGCCGACTTTGATATCGGGATACAGTGCCTTGATTGCCTGCTTTGCGGCCTGATGTGCCTTCATGACGAGGATATCGCCTTCCGGCGTACGGGAACTCACAAAGATCTGGGGCTGCGGGGTTCCGAATATCTCAGCATTCTCCATAGCCGCATACTTCATGTTTTCCATCATTTTTTCAAAGTTCATGCCGACCTGGACAGTCCCTTCCGCGTTCTTTGCATTCTTTGCGGCCTGCTGAGCCATCAGCTGAAACCTTTTTGCGATCGCAGCCAGCTGGAGTCCCATATTGGCTTCATTGATCGTGCAGATGTAATTCAGCTCAGATCCGAGCTTTTCCGTTACATATGCAGCATATCTGCGGAAGTACTCCACCGTGCTTTCTGCTTCCCAGCCGCCTTTGCGGATAAGCCATACCGGACTGGTAAAATGCATCAGTGTGACAAGCGGTTCAATATGATGCTGTCTGCAGCAGGCAATGACCTTCCGATAATGCTCGATCTCGTTTTCATCAAACTGTCCTTCTTCCGGCTCGATCCTTGCCCATTCCACCGAGAAGCGGTAGGCATTCAGTCCGGCGTCTGCCATCAGACGGATATCTTCTTCATAGCGGTTGTAATGATCACACGCTTCCCCGCTCGGTTCCGTAAAACTGGTATGGGGCATATGTTCCTGTGCCCAGTAGTCACTGTGGATATTGTTTCCTTCCACCTGGTGTGCAGCAGTTGCCGCACCGATTAGAAATCCTTTCGGAAATGTCATGTTATTCTTCCCCCAGTTTCCTGCAGATGCCTTCGGTAATTCCGTTTTCATTGAAGGCATCGACTCTTACATAGTAGTTTCTTCCGTCGATCAATGCGCCGATCCGGTGTTCTCCCGGTTCAAATACCATCATGCTGTGATACAGCTTTTCCGGGGAAGAACCGAACAGGATGTTATATCCGGCGGTATCGCTCTGTTCCTTGATATTGACCAGCATGTCCAATGCGCCGGAGCGCTTTGCGGTATATTCCGGGACAGCCGGAGCTTCTCCATCTCCGCGTCCGAACACACGCAGACCGGAAACACACGGATTCTGATCATAAGGAACCGAGATATTGCTTAAGCGGAGATAGCGGATCTGCAGACCTTCTTCCCTCACGATCAGATCGTGGGAAAGATCGGTATCCGCATTGCTTTTATCCTCAATGACAAACCAGTCGTTTCCATCTGCAGAACCTTCCAGCTTCCACTGTGTTTTCAGGTCGCGTTCTTCGATATAGCGTGCCTGGGAGCCCGGACGGATCTCACCGGGACAGGGAATGTCGATATGATCATCCGCAAAGTTTACCTGGATGGCATGGACTGAGAATTCTTTTCCAAGATCCATGCAGAGCCATTCTTCCCTGCTGTTTGTCTGTGCCTGCCACCAGGTCTGCACATTTTCTTCAGCCGCTTTCTGAGGCTCATGCCCTTCCGTGCAGGAGGATGCACTGACTGTCTTATTTACGCTTAACAGCATCCATGCCGGCTCTCTCCAGGCATCCTGACGGAAACCTGAGCAGCTCATCGGCCAGTCTCCATAGCGCTGATTGCAGTACAGTTCCCCATCTCCGTCAAAGCCTGCAGGCCAAAGACCGACCCTGCGTTCAAAGTCATGGTTCACGGAGATCCTCATCGTGGATGTATGCCACCAGTTGCCCTGATCATCCTGCATCGTGGAGCCATGTCCTGCACCGGGAATAAATCCGCCCGGCTTATAGGAATACGGATCGTTTTCTGCCAGTACAAACGGTCCAAGCGGTGATTCTCCAGCATATACTGCATCGGAATAGGTGTTGTACTGGGTACCCGGAGCCGCATACTGCAGATGATATTTTCCGCAGTGCTTTGTCATCCAGGCGCCTTCAATATAAGGACGGTTGGTAAACATGCCCTTGATCAGCGGTGCAACGCCCGGCGGCAGACGATCCTCCGGTACTCCGCTGTGTTTCAGATATGCCTGATATTTCGCTTCAACTTCTTCCTCACCTGCGGGAAGCGTTGTGTTGTTCTCACCGATCCGTTCATAACCGATATGATGCGGATCACCGAAGAGCAGTTCTTTCTTTTCTCCGATAGGCTTCAGTGTTTCCGGATCAACCTCCACACCGTATACCGGCGTGGTATTCGAGCATCCCCAGTAGAAATAGATCCTGCCGTCATCATCCCGGAACAGATTCGGATCCCAGAACGGGAATGTTCCGTCAATCTTCTCATACGGACCGTTCAGGATATCCTTTGTCCGGTAATAGTCACAGGCATGTTCACGGTTGGAGGCACAGTAATATACATAGTCTCCGATCACCCGGACGTCCGGTGCATAGTCATATAAAGGCAGTTCTGCAGGCAGTCTGTGGTTTTCCCAATTGACAAGGTCATCGGACACCCACACGCCTAAGGTCATGGACGCGAAGATCCAGTATCTTCCCTGAAAGCAGATCATTGAAGGATCCGCAGCTTCTCTGCAGATCTGCAGCTGACCGTGCTTTCTTGGATCTGCATTGAACTGATAGCGGTAATTGATATTCAGAGGATTACAGAAGTATTTCATAATGATGCGTTCCTTTCCCAGCATGTTCTTCCGTACCATCCGGCAGGATCACATCTGCTTCACATGGTACAGTCATATCCAGAATCAGTTTGTCATTTTCGTATTTCCAGCTGCTGGCGATCGTTCCTGCAGGAGAATTCCATTTTGCGTCTGCAAATCCCAGCACCTTTGAAGGCTGCGGTTTGATCGTGATTTTTCCGTTATTCAGATGAATGCCGCAGACACCATTGAACAGCCAGCCGCTGATTGCTCCATAAGAATAATGATTCAGAGAATCATGCACGGTTCCGTCCTCCCTGATGCCGTCCCATGTTTCCCAGATCGTTGTCGCTCCTTTTTTCACGGCATACAGCCATCCCGGACATTCCTCCTGCAGCAGCAGACGGTAAGCAGTATCCGCATATCCGTGATCCGCCAATACCCGGCACAGATCCGGTGTGGAAAGGAATCCGGTATTCAGATGATATCCGTTCTTTTTCACAAGCTCATTCAACGCGGCTGCCGCATCTTCCGCTTCTTTTCCTTCCAGAAGTCCGAAGGCAAGCGGACGGACATATTCACACTGCCTCTGCGAATCAATCATGCCGTCGTCTGTACAGGTATACCGGTATGCCTTTTTCGCATTCTCCGCGATATCCGCATACTTCCGTGCATCGCTGTCCTTACCGAGGATTTCCGCAATCCGCTTCATCAGGGAAGCTGAACGGAAATAGTATGCTGTCGCCACTTCCGGATTGCCGTGCATCATCGTCTGTTTCATCACTTCCGTATTGTCCACATCCGGCTGGCACCATTCACCGAAATGGAAACCTTCATCCACCAGATATTTTTTATACGGATTCATCATGTTTCCGAGTCTGGTTTTTGAAGCGCGCTTTTCACAGAACGCCATCCAGCCCTTCATCATTTCATAGTTTTCCGAAAGGATCTCTTTCCTGCCGTACGCTTCATACAGAGCCCAGGGCACCAGAATGCAGGCGTCGCCCCATCCTGCGGATCCCTGCAGCATATTTGAGATCATACTGCCGCTGTTGTTCACCGGTGCGATGTTCTCTACAAGCCCGTCTTCATGCTGGGCAAAGCGGCATTCTTCAAGCCATTTCCGCAATACCGGCCAGCAGTCCGCCAGATAAACAGCAGTCGGCGCAAATACACCGGCGTCTCCGGTCCAGCCTGCACGCTCTCTTGTCGGACAGTCGGTCGGAATATCCACGAAATTGGAACGCATTGACCAGAGACTGTTCTGAAATAATCTGTTTACATCTTCATTTCCGCATGTAAAGAATCCGGTCTGCGGCATATCGGAATATACTGCAATGGCTGTGAACTGTGCATCACTCAGATCAATGTCCGTTTCAACTTTTGCATAGCGGAAGCCGAAGATGCAGAAGGAAGGATGATACACATTCTCTCCGTCTTTGCATGTATATTCGATCTTCTGAGGAATGCCCCCGTTTTTGTTGCGGTCACCCGGATCAAAGTTACTCTGGGTGAAATTACCGTTTTCATCCAGTGTTTCACCATGCCATAACGTTATCTTCTGTCCTGCTTTGGCATGGACTTTCAGCTCCGTATATCCGGCAAGGTTCTGGCTGAAATCGATGACTGTCTCCCCGTTGGGCGTGGTGATGATCTTTCCTGCAAAGCGCTCCTGTTCCAGCACGGGCACGCTCTCATCAGCTTTCAGATCTGCAAAACCGTATTCTCTGACTTTCACAGTATGCCAGTCAGTGATCTCTTCCATGCAGGCATTGTACGCCTCTCCCTGCTGCAGATCATTTTCACGTACAGGACCGTTCTGGGAAGCCTCCCAGGTTTCATCACTGCACAGGATCAGCTTCCCGTCGGCTTCCATCTGGCAAAGCAGTGCAATGTCTTCTCCGTAATAATTGCGCAGACCATCAATGCCGACACTCCCACGGTACCATCCGTCTCCCAGGGTGACAATCAGTTCATTTTCTCCTTCTTTCAGCAGATCACTGATGTCATATGCCTGAACGCACAGACGCCTGCGATAGTCGCCGGTTCCCGGTGCCAGCACAAAGTTTCCGACACGCTGACCGTTGAGATATGCCTCATACAATCCGCGGCACGTGATATACAGCACGGCGTTTTCCGTGCTTTCTATGACAAATGTTTTTTTCAGTACCGATGCCGGCTGTTTGACAGAAGGATCATGCGGAAGTTCCGGATCGATCCAGTCTGCCTGCCATACTGCCGGCAGTGTTCCGTAATAACGATTCTTTTCCATGTCAGAACCTCTCATTCAGCCATGCGGCACTTAACTCAATGCTTTTCAGCGGGTCTTTGTCGATCCAGTTCTTATGGCTTTCCAGCACAACTGCTTCGATCCCGTTCTCCAGTGCGATCTCCTTCAGCCCGTCCAGGTCCATGTTTCCGGTTCCGAGTTCCATGCTGTCGGCTTTCAGAATCGGCGTCATCGCCGGTCCGTTCTGCCTGCTTCCCCGGTCATTGATATGCCAGAGCTTCATGCGGCTTCCGAGCTTTTTCATCCACACCTTCGCATCCGCTCCGCCGTCCATAAACCAGTAGCTGTCAAATTCAAAGTTCACATATTCCGGATCGGTTTCTCCCAACAGGATGTCATATGCCCTGACTCCCGGCTTTACCTGCAGAAGTTCCACGTTGTGATTGTGATACAGCAGGTTCAGTCCGTTTTGTTTCAATACTTTTCCTGTCTGATTCAGACGCTTTGCAAGATCTTTCAGTGCTGCTTCATCCCCGTAGTCAAACCGGTACATGCCCGTAATGACCACGGTATCCGTATCAAAACTCTTCGCTTCCTTTATCACCTCATCCGTTTCCCTTTCCAGGGATCCGAGATCCGCATGCAGGCTGATCACGGACAGTCCGGATGTGCTGATCATCTCCTGCCAGTCCAGCTTCCCGCCGTTTCCCGTCGGCATACCCGCCGCTTTTGTGAGTGCTCTTACCATCAGGGAACTGGGGTGGATCATAAAGCGATTCAGTTCGATCCCGTCATATCCTGCATTCCGGATCCTGTTTAACGCACCCATTGCCTGATCTCTGTTTTTTGTGACAGTTCCCAGCATGATCTGCTGTACACCTTTTCTCATATGCTCCACCCTGTTCCTTTCTTTTATTTATGCTTTTTTGATTCCCT
>SVBN01000110.1 GCA_015058875.1 Erysipelotrichaceae bacterium
TTTCGGGAGGAGAGCAGCAGAGAGTAGCGATCGCAAGAGCGCTGGCAGGGAATCAGGATCTGATCTTTGCGGATGAGCCTACAGGGAATCTGGACAGTGAAACAGAGCAGGAAGTAATCCGTATCTTCCGGATGCTTTCGGAGGAATTCGGGAAGACGATCATTGTCGTAACGCATTCAAATGAAGTATCGAAGCTGAGTGACAGAAGAGTGCTGCTGAAAGGCGGACAGCTTCACACAATCAGCTGAAGCAGATAACAGTACGGAAACCGCATCCCTCCGTACTGTTTTTTTGACACGATGGCACTGTTATGCCTCAATAAATCTTGATAAAATTTCATTAACAGATGCTGATGAGTAAAAGTTGATTTCATGCTGAAAAGATAAATGTTCGGAGGGTGGCTATGTTCGGTAAAAAGTTTGAACTGACAGAAGAAACAATACCGGTTGTAGAAGAAATCGGCAGGCATATGCCCGGCGGATTTTTCATATACAGGTCGGAACAGCCGGAGGAACTGCTTTATGCAAATGAAGCGGTTTTTCGTATTTTCGGCTGTGCAGATCTGGAGGAATTCAAAGAACTGACGGGATATACATTCCACGGAATGCTCTATCCGGATGATTATCCGATGGTATCTGAAATGATTGCCGAACAGATTCACAGCAGAGAAGACAATCTGGATTATGTCGAATACAGAATTGTACGGCGGGATGGTACTGTCCGGTGGGTTGATGACTACGGTCATTATACGGAGACGGAAGCCTACGGCGGAATCTATTATGTGTTCATTTCCGATATCACGGAAAAGCGCCAGCAGATGGAGAATGATCTCGCAGTGCGCCAGGCAGTAATTGAGGCACTGAGCGAAACATATCATACGGTCTGGCTGATTAATGATGTGGAAACGGAAACCTTCTCTCTTTACCGCGGAGATACTGCCGGCAATACGGAACATGCACTTCCGATCAGGGACGCGCTCGGCAGGCTGAAGTATTCCCTGGCAAAAGACTATTACATCAGGACCACGGTTGCGGCAGCTGATCAGGAGCGGCTTCAGAGAGAACTGACCATGGACAGCATCGTCCGTCATCTGAATGAGAAGCCGCAGTTCAATATCAATTATCTGCGGACAATGGCAGACGGAAGTGAGCGCTGGTTCCGGATTGAGTTTGCTAAGGTGGATATGCCGGATGGAAAGATGGGTGTTGTCTGCGGGTTCAAGGATGTGGACGAAGACGTGCGCGGTGAGCAGGCGATACAGGCGGCACTGAAGGAAGGCAGAAAAGCGGAAGAAGAGAAGAACAGGCTGATTGAAGAGATACAGTCCGCCGCAAAATTGGCTGACCTGATGGGCTCTGTTGCCTCACTGCTTTCGAACATGCCGGCAATGAGCTTTTCCAAGGATGCGGAAACCGGCAGATATCTGGCATGCAATCAGGCGTTTGCCGAATATGCACACAAGCCGGACCCGGACGGAGTGATCGGACTGACGGATCATGATATTTTTGACAAAGAAACCGCCGATCACTTTGTGAAAGACGACCATAAAGCAATTGAGATGGATGAACCGTACATTTTCTTTGAGGATGTTCCGGACGCAAAAGGAAACATGCGGTATCTTCAGACGACAAAGCTCAAGTTCACGGACAGCTCGGGAAGACTCTGCACGCTGGGCATGTGCGTCGATGTAACGGAAATCAGCAAGGCCAAAGCGGCAGAGGCGGAAGCACGTGTCAAACAGCAGGAACTGGATGAAAAGCTTGCACTGCACAGCAGGCTGATTGAACAGGAAAAGAACAGGGAACAGCAGACAAATCTGATTACCGCTTTATCTTCGGATTATCGCGGTGTTTACTATGTGGAACTGGATAATGACCTCGGTATCTGCTATCAGCCGCATCCGGATATTGAAAACGGTCTGTGTCTCGGAGACCGTTTCAGCTTCAACGAAATTATTTCAACTTATGCCGAACGATATATCACGGAACAGTACCGGGGAGACTTCATGAAATTCTGCCGTCCGGATGAAATCAGGGAAGGACTGAAAAACAGCCGGGTCATTTCATTCCGCTATATGATTCAGCGCGGAAACAGAGAATCCTATGAGATGGTTAAGTTCGCCGGTGTCAGACATCCGGAAGACCGTGATGATCATCTGGTTCATACAGTGGGCATGTGCTTTACCGATATCGACAGCGAAACGAGAAAATCGCTGGAACAGAGTGAAGCTCTCAGCAATGCGCTTTTATCGGCTGAGCAGGCAAGCAAGGCTAAAACCGCATTTCTTTCCAACATGTCTCATGAGATCCGCACGCCGATGAATGCAATCATCGGCCTGAACAGCATTGCGATGAACGATCCGGATATACCTGATCGTACCAGAGAATATCTCGTCAGGATTGATAATTCCGCAAAGCATCTGCTGAACATCATCAATGACATTCTGGATATGTCGCGTATTGAATCCGGCAGGATGGTGATCCGGAACGAAGAGTTCTCGTTCTCCAAAATGCTGGAACAGGTCAATACCATGATCAGCGGCCAGTGTCTGAACAAAGGACTGAAGTATGAGTGCAGAATCAGCGGTGATGTCAGAGACCGGTATATCGGAGATGATATGAAGCTGAAGCAGGTGCTGATCAATATTCTGGGCAATGCGGTCAAATTCACTCCGGAAGGCGGCAGCGTAGTCTTTACGATTGATCAGACTGCCGGCTTCGGCGGAAAATCAACGCTTCGCTTTACGGTCAGTGATACCGGTATCGGCATGAGTCCGGAATATCTCCCGAGAATATTCGATACTTTTTCACAGGAGAATACCTCTTCGGCAAATAACCTGGGCAGTACGGGTCTCGGCATGCCGATTACAAAGAATATCGTAGAGCTGATGAACGGCACGATCGAAGTGCAGAGCGAAAAGGGCGTCGGGTCTGTCTTTACCGTTACGCTGACTCTGGATGAACCGGAGACGGCTGCTGAACAGGAGACAGATGACAGTCTGCCTGATCCGCACAATATGAAAGTACTGGTGGTTGATGATGACCCGGTTGCGCGCGGGCATGCGAAGATTATTCTCGGACAGCTCGGCATATCATGTGCCTCCCTCGGCAGCGGCATTGAAGCGGTACAGGCAGTCAGGATGCATCATGCCAGAAGAGAAGACTATGATCTGATACTTGTGGACTGGAAGATGCCCGGAATGGATGGTGTTGAGACCGCAAGACAAATCCGGCAGATTGCCGGAAATCAGACGCCGATCATTATCCTGACTTCCTATAACTGGGATGAAATTGCCGCAGAAGCAAGAGCGGCGGGTGTGGACAGTTTTGTTTCCAAGCCGCTGTTTGCGGGTTCTGTCATGGATGAATTCCGCGAGGCATTCAGAAACAAGGCAGGAATGGTTCCGGACAGCAGAGCGGATCTGGAAGGACGCCGGATTCTTCTGGCGGAAGATGTTGCCATCAATGCGCAGATTATGAAAATGCTGCTGGAGAACAGAGGAATCATTGCCGAACTTGCGGAAAACGGGAAAGAGGCTGTGGAAATGTTCGCGGCACATGAAGCCGGCTACTATGATGCAGTCCTCATGGATATGCGCATGCCGGTGATGGACGGTCTGGAAGCCACAAGGACAATCCGAGCCATGGACAGGGAAGACGCAAAAATTATTCCGGTAATTGCCCTGACAGCGAATGCGTTTGATGAAGATGTGCAGAGAAGCATGCAGGCAGGACTGAATGCGCATCTCAGCAAGCCGGTGGAGCCCGATGTCTTATTCGAAACTCTGGAAAGCCTGATCAGATAAGGGAAAGGGAGCCTCTATGTCATACGGTAAAAAACTGCACTGGACAGGTATCTTTCTCCGATCGATACATGGGCAATGGCATTCGGCTGTGCCATCGGCTGGGGTGCCTTTGTTATGCCCGGAACAACATTTCTGCCGGCTGCCGGTCCTGCCGGAACAGTGATTGCGCTTGCGGCGGGCATGGCGGTCATAGCGATGATCGGTGTATCCTTTTCCTGGCTCATGAAACGCAGCGGCGGAACCGGAGGCGTATATTCCTATACAAAGGCTGCACTGGAAGCGGGGATGAATGCCCATATCGCCAAGCCGGTTGATGTTGAAAAACTAAGGCATACCCTTTCGGCAATCTTTGAAGAATAGGGAGGAGAAATTCAGATAAATACAGACTTTCCGGAGAACCGTGATTGTGCTATATTTCAAACGTACCGTAAAACCAAATACGCGAAGATTCAGTTGAAGATAAACGAGCAAAAGGAGACCGCATAAAATGATGAGAATCCTGTGCTCGTTTTTGTTTTTGTTAACAGGCAGATCCTGTTCTTTGCAAAACCATGCATGAGGAAATCTGAGGCAGAGCGGATGACAGGGAGAAACATGAATATCCCGGCGGATCACTCCAAAGAAGATTCAACTGGCAAGTTAAGACAGTCATCCCGAATATGAGCTGCACAGTATTCGGTCATTGTTTCTCCGGAAAGGAGAATCATGAAAAAATCAAAGATCAGGCCTCCGTAAACAGAAAAAGCCGATACAAAAATGACCAAAAGTCTAGTATTCTTAGATCGGGTGGAATTTAAAAGGAGGATAACCATATGGGGGAGATATATGGTTATGTTCGGGTTAGTTCGCGTGATCAGAATGAAGACAGACAGCTGATAGCCTTGCAGGAGATACCGGTGCCATCAGATCATATTTATATAGATAAACAATCCGGAAAAGATTTTGAAAGACCGAAATACAAGAAGCTGATGAAAAAGCTCAGATCCGGAGATGTTATCTATATCAAATCAATTGATCGGCTGGGAAGAAATTACGAAGAAATACAGGAACAGTGGAGAATTATCACAAAGGAAAAGAAGGCAGATATTGTAGTACTTGATATGGAGCTTCTTGATACAAGAAGAGGGAAAGATCTGATCGGTACATTTCTTGCGGATATTGTTCTCCAGGTACTTTCATTTGTCGCGCAGAACGAACGGGAAAACATAAAGCAGCGGCAGGCAGAAGGGATTGCGGCAGCTAAAGCACGGGGAGTGACCTTTGGAAGACCGAAACTGAAAGAACCTGATAATTTCGAAGAAATCTACCAGAAATGGAGAACAAAAAAAATTTCGCCGGATCAAGCAGCAGAGAGTGCAGGAATGTCCTTATCTGCTTTTTATTCACGTGCCAGGGCGAGAAAAAGAGCTGAAGCAGATTGCTCAAAAAGTGCAAATAAGTCTACTTTGTAAAACAAATTTGTAATATGCGCAATAAAAACAAGTCATCAAGTTGGATGATTTTGGCTTTAAAAAATGTAATAATTTAAAAATGCTGTTTACAGTATTTTTCAGGCCGGCGACTGCAGAAATGTAGAGATAAAAGCAAAGAATATATTGATATGTGTTTTAAACAGGCCTTAAAATACAATTATGATTGTACACTATCGCAACTGATATTTAAAAAAATGATGATGTTTAAAAGATTAGAGAAGAAAAATGAACAAACAGTTTGAAATTAAAATACGCAGGGGACTGATGGAAATGCTTGAGGAATGTTCCCTTGACGAAGTAAATGTAAAAAATCTAAGTGAAAAAACAGGATTGTCCAAACAGGCGTTCTATTACCATGCAAGCAATGTTCCTGAATACTTATGCAAAAGAATTACCAGGCTTGCAAAGAAATATGCGGATGAATGCGGAGATAATGTGAATATGATTCCCGAAGCCGCAAGGAAAGCGATGGAACAGTTCAGAGAAGCCCGGCCGGTCTGTGAAGGCATGATGTCTTCGGAACATAAACTGGAATATCTGAGCGCACTGGATGAAAGCGTTCATAAGGAGATGCGGAAACTTGTCACAAGGCATCTGGCAAAATTCCGGATGGAATTTGATGAAACAAAAATAAAGAGAATCTCAAATCATTTTGCGGATGCGGTTTACGGACTCCTGAAAGCAGATCTGCTGAATAACATGCAGGAAGATCCGGCAGAAATATGCCGGGATTACAAGCAGATTGTAGGACGGGCAATATCAATTGTTGTTGAAAATTATTTCTGACTTCAGCTTTGAAAATTCCAAATATATCGGTTAGATGTTTAAAACCTTCAGCTAAATAAATTATTAAATGGTATAATGCATGTGATATTTTGTCGTACCTTCCGTATGTGTCGCATTAAAACGCAAAATATCTTTCGCAGATGATTCTGATATAAAGCGGTTTCCCGCAGATATCTGAATTTGAATCTTTGTGCCTGACATATCAAACTATTCCGGTCTGTAACGGAGCTTCCCGCACAGACTGACAAGCCGGACATTTGGGGGAAATATGGGAATTGCTGAAAAGAAAGCGGATAAGCGGAAACGGCTGATGAATGCTGCGTACGAGTATTTTTCGGAACAGGGGCCGTGGGACGCTACAATCAACGATATATGCAAAAAGGCAGGGGTTGCCAAAGGTACTTTCTATCTTTATTTCAATAATAAAGAAGCACTGTACCTGTCGCTTGTGGATGCCATATCAAACGACATATGCAATGAGATAGAGCGGGAGATCAGACTGAGGAAATGCAGTACGCCTGAAGAAATCATGTGTACGGTGATAGATAAATACAATGAAATCATGACCGGAGATATCGGAATGCTGAAGTTTCTGCGCGGTCAGATGAACTGGCCGGGAGCCGATTCATATTCGGGACTGGTAATGCGTCTTAAGGATGCGATTCTCCAGGCGGAAACGGACGCCAAACAGGCAGAAGCGCTGATCATCAAGCTGCTCTCTGTGCTCGGCATGATGGGAAATGTACTTTTCTCTTCCCTGACTTACGGCAGTCCTTCTTCTCCAGAACGGTGCGTGGAAGCCGTAAAGGAAATCTCATCCGAAATCATTCATTCAGTTCTGGGAGGATCTCCAAACTTTATGGGGGAGTAGTCAAACTTTCTGGGGGAGTACCATGGGGGAGCGACGAAAAAAGCCATAAAGAATGAGCACAAAATGAAAGCTTGAGAATGTG
>SVBN01000016.1 GCA_015058875.1 Erysipelotrichaceae bacterium
TGGAAAAGATTGATATTCTGCTGAATTTAGCATTTCAATCCGCAGTTTCACTGAAATATAGAGAATACTTCAGCAGAAATACTGGGAATTAAGCCTGTTATTAGCACTCATGTGCAAAAACGGTTTTTATTTTTTTGCCGGAAAACTGAACCGTTTCCGCTTCCGGATTGTATATATGGTGAGGAGCATCCGATGAAGCCTGAACTGGAAGAAGTGATTAAGCAATACAGCAGAAATATTTACCTGACGGCATACGCAGTCACCGGCTGCAGACAGGACGCTGAGGATGTGCTGCAGGAAACACTGATTGCCTATGCCGCGTCTGGAAAGGATTACGACAGCATGGATCATGTCAGGGCATGGCTTCTGCGCACGGCTTCAAATAAGGCGCTGAATGTCAGAAGATCTTTCTGGAACAGAAACCGGACGGATATGGAAGAGTACATGACGGAAAGCAGAGAGAATGGAAGCACTTCCGTTCTGCATGCCGTATCCCGGCTGAATCCCGGACAGGCGCAGGCTGTCCATCTGTATTATTACGAAGGTTATTCCGTCCGTGAGATTGCGGGGATTCTGAGAATTCCCGAAGGGACTGTCAAAAGCAGACTGGCACTGGCCAGGAAACAGCTGAAGAAAATACTGCAGGAGGAGTGGGAGAATGAATAACAGGGAAAAATACCGCATGGCATTTGACGGGCTTGAGATCAGCGGAACACCTGACTGTGAAACAATCCGTGCTGCCGCAGTGCAGAGAATCAGAAACAGAAGAATCCGGGCGGCTGTCCTGCCGGTGCTGCTGGCGTTTCTGTTCACGGCGGAATACCATGCGGATGCACAGTTCCGGGAGGTAATCCGTGAATGGACGCAGGGAACATCACGTCATGTTGTGCAGACAGAAGCGGAGAAGGGAATTACGGAAACAGAAGTGGTGATGAAGGACGGAACAGTCGTCCGCATCATGTCTTCGGGTGATACATCGCAGAAGATGATGGAGAGCTTCCTGGATACGATTGCCTTCGTCGGCGTCAATGACAGGGGCAGAGTCATGCTTTACTATCAGGATCAGACCGGGGACATTACGCCGTATTTTAAGCCGCTGGATCAGGAGATAATACTGTCTTACGATAACGGGGAAACCGGAACGGTCTTTCTGCGGGATTATGCATATGTAAAGTTTCTGGATGTGCATTACTGTATCGGGCATATAGAGAATGCAGAAACCGGTTTTGATTATTATCAGATCTTCAGCAGGGGTGAATACTGCAGCGTTCCGGGAAAGGGAATGGTTTCCTGTGCATTCCTGCCGGGGGAAATCGGCGGATATATATTTCCTTCGTATGCGGATTATCTCAGGGATTAAGCATACTGTCTGAATGCAAAGAAAAGAAATATTTATCCGGAAATGCGTGATATGAAGAGTCATGAGAAATCATGGCTTTTTGTTTTATAATAGGAGTTAATCTGATTCAGCAAAAACGGAGCGGAAAAATGGGAGAAACTTTTAATATGGGTTCAGGAATATATTCGGGCTTTTCATTGATCGTACTGACGGCAGGTTTATGGAAAATCTTTGAGAAACTCGGCGGAACGGGCTGGTGGGCTCTGATTCCGGGCTGGAGATGGTATAAACTGGGAGAACTCTGCGGAAGAGAGCGGGACGGCATCGCGGCATTTATACTTGAGATTTCCTTGTTTATCATGCGTCTGACACTGGACGTGCTGGAAAACGGCACAAACACCTATATGATGTGCCTTCTGACGGCAATGGTTGTGGTTATGATGCTTGCGGTCAGTGAGATCAGGATCGGTGCCGGTGTGTGCCGGCGCTTCTCACAGCCGAAGAAATGGCTGTTTCTCTGGGGAATTGCCAGCTGGATCCCGGCGGCACTCTGGGGATTTTCCGATCAGTATCAGCCGGCAGGTTCATCGGATTCCCCGGAAGAACAGGAAAGCGCCGGTACAAAACCTGCGGAAATCAGTTTCTCACAACAGACACTGCATCCTGTCGGGGACGGCCTTACCGTCAATCTGAAGGAGCGCACGGTACGCGATTTCCGCAAAACAAGATATCTTCTGAAAGATATCAGTCTGAATATCCCGAATTATTCTTTGGTACTGCTGCTGGGAGGATCGGGATCCGGCAAGACGACTTTCGTCAATGCAATTACAGGTTATGAAAAAGCAAACGCCGAAGTTCTTCTGAACGGTGAAAACATCTATCAGAATTACGCTACGATGAAATACCGGATCGGATTTGTTCCACAGCAGGAACTGATCCGTCTGAATGATACGGTTCTTGATACGCTGCAGGATGCCGCCAAACTCAGACTGCCGGTGAGTGAGGACAGAAAAGAACGGAAAGCCCGGATAGATGAGGTAATGGATATTCTCGGTCTGGAAACAGGTTCCGAGGGACTGGTATCCAAAAAATCCGGAGGCATGAAAAAGCGTATTTCCATTGCGACGGAACTTATCTGCAAACCGGAGCTGTTCATACTGGATGAACCGGATTCCGGACTGGACGGGGTCATTGCCAAGGAGCTGTTCAATACACTGCGCAAGATTGCGGATGAAGGTCATATTGTCATAACGATTACGCATATACCGGACCGTGTGGCGCATCTGTTCGACCAGGTCATTGTCCTGGCAAGAGATTCCGGAAGAGTCGGACGCCTCGCATTCAGCGGAACGCCGGATGAAGCCAGGGCGTTCTTCGGGAAGGAAACCATGGAAGAAATTGTCATGGCTGTCTCCAAAAAGGATGACGGCGGTGAAGGCAGAGCGGATGAATTCATTGCCAAATATGCGGAATATATGAAGCAGAAGAATATGCAGGAGGCGGATCATGAGTAAACAGGTACGCTACAGGGGAAGACTCTCCCAGATCGGGATTTATCTCGGCAAGCTGCTCCGCATGTTCATTTACCAGAATGACTGGAAAGTGCTGCCGATGTCGGCGGTCATCGCCGGAGCCGTGACATTCGCCGTCGGAAACAATATTTTCAAAACCCAGGAGGGAACGCTGAGCGGATGTTTCTCGCTGGTATGCGTCTGTATCTGGAACGGCTTCTTCAATTCAATCCAGGTGGTATGCCGCGAGCGTGCCATCATCAAGCGCGAACACCGTGCCGGCATGCATATCACTTCCTATATTGCGGCGCATATGATCTATCAGATGATGCTGTGCATCCTGCAGACCGCAATCCTGATCTTTATCTGTTCCGTGGCAAAGATGAAGTTTCCGGAACAGGGACTTGTCACCGGCAATTTCTTTCTGGACCTTGGCATTTCCATGTTCCTGATTACCTATGCGGCGGATATGATGTCGCTGGCAATCTCGTCTCTGGTACGCAATACGACAACGGCCATGACGCTGATGCCGTTCATGATGATGTTCCAGCTGGTATTCTCCGGCGGACTGATTCATCTGGAAGGCGCAGCCGCGCATCTGACGAAGTTTACCATCGCAAAATGGGGACTGGAGAACCTGTGCGCACTCGGTAATTTCAATTCCCAGCCGATGGTGACACTGTGGAATACGATCTGGAAATTCAGAGCGATGAATATCGAAGGATATGAGCCGGTGAAGGAATTCACCGATATGATACTGCGGGAAAACCGGCTGAATGAATTTCTTCAGGAATCGGGTTCCTATACGCAGGTTGCCGCGTATGCATTTGAGCCTTCCACGGTGCTGAACTGCTGGAAGTATCTGATTCTCTTTGCAATGATCTTTGCGGCAGCCGCAGTGCTTCTGCTGCAGAATGTCGACCGTGACAAGCGATGATAAAAGAATGATCTGTATCTGACCTCCGTATATCTGCGGAGGTTTTTTAATTTCTGCCCGATTTTCATAATACTGGACAGAGAAAATTAAATAACGTTGTTATTTTCTTCCGGAAAAACGGGGATTGCCTCAAAAAAGCAAATATTCATAACAGAGGAGGTAATTCAACATGAGAAGTATTGCAGTAGAACCCGAACGTCTGGAAGCATGTGCGTCACGGATGGAACAGGAAACCGATGACTACACAGCGGCGTTCATGCGGCTTTTTGAAGCCGTCGACCGAATGAAAGCGGGATGGGAAGGAAAAGACAACGCCGCTTTCACGAATCAGATCCGGAAGTTTGAAGGAGACTTCCGGCAGATGTCCGTACTCTGCATGGAGTATGCAGAGTTTCTGAGAAATTCCGCACGTGCCTACCGGGAAATGCAGGATGACCTGACGTCCCAGGCTTCGGCATTGAGTGTCGGATAGAAAGGAGAACAGCATGAACAATCTCAGAATATCCCTGGCGGAAGTCAGCGAATGCGCTTCTTCGATCCGTACGCTGAATGCACAGATGTATGATCTGCTGATAAGAATGAAGGCGGATATGAACGAAACCGGCGGAACCTGGATTTCGGAAGGCGGGGAACGGATCCGCGCCCGCTTCAATCAGTTTGCGTCAAGATTTGAAACCCAGAAGGAAATCATCGATTCGTATGCCAGATTCCTGGATCTGACAGTCTCAAGCTACGATTCGCTGGAAACTGCCATCAGTTCCAATGCGGAAACAATCCAGTATTAAAACAATACTGGCACTCCTGACGGCATCCGCTGCCGCACTCTGTGCGGCCGGGTGCCGGGCACCGGTCCGGGAGATTCTGCTTGGGGAATGGCTCGGGCTGATCGTATCAGAAACAGGCATCACATCGTATGCTGAGGAAGCTCCATATTACTTCGGCATCGATGAATCATCGGTTTACTACGATGCGGTGCAGTCCGCCGCCGGATGGGGAATCATCGGAACGGACGCCGTGCCGGATCCTTACGCTGCTTTGACAAGGGAGTGGACCGCATATACGCTGGTCAATCTGGCCGGAATCAGATCCGGGAATACCGTCAGCTTCCGTGACCGGAATGCATCGCAGTTTCCCGAACAGATTTCCTCTGCAATTGCATCCGGTCTGATGAAAACCGACCGTCATAACCGCTTCCACCCGAAGGAGGTGATTGACGGCGATGAGGCACGCATCCTACTGGAGGAAACAATCCGGTACATGAATGAAAGAAAACCGGAGACTGGCGGGGGAGAAATGGTACTGCAGGAGGATGTGATTCCGGAAGTACCGGAGTCGCTGGATACGGAAAGCGGGAGGGCGCTGTTTGCCTCAGGTTCACAGGTTTATGAAGGCGCTGTATTTGCGACCGGCAATGATGAAATTCCCTATGCCGAAGCGGAAGAGGTGATGATCAGTGAAGACGGAGAAACGGAAGTGCAGTGGAAAGAGGCGGGGGCGGAAGATGTCATTTCCGATCTCGATCTTTCCGGCAGTTTCGACCTTGATTTTTCCCGGGCTGAGATCATTGATCTGCTGAATCCGGAAATACCGCAGGAAAGCTCGGCATCCGACCCGGCATTTACGCTGATGCGCATGAGGCCGCTCCAGAAAAGCACGCAGATCAGAGGCTGGAATATCTCCTACGGGATTACGGCTTCGGGACTGAAGGCTTCCGCAGTAAAGACAGCCGCATCAGGAATACAGGTCTCGGCGGAAGCGGAGCTTTCCGGCGTGCGTCCGGTTTATGAATGGCATATGCATGCCGGAAAAACAGACAATGCCTATTTCCGCATCGACTGCATCACATCCCAATCGCTCCGGGCAAAACGCAGCGCACAGAAGCAGCTGCGTGCGGACGGAGGGAAAATCGATCCGAAGGATTTTATGAATTCCCTGAAAGCTGCGTTCAGTGAAACGGATGATACCGCAGATCTTTCCGTACCGCTGTGCACCATACGGATTCCGGTACCGGAAATGCCTGTTGTGAGCATTGTCTGCCGGATTGAGCTGAATCTGAAAGCGGACGGAAGGGCGGAGATTTCCCTGAGCCAGAACCATTCCCTCGGGATGGAAATCAGAAACGGAATGATGCGTCCGATCCATGAAACACAGAAAAAGCAGAATGCGCTGATGCACGCCTCCGCATCCATGACTTCGGATATCATGTTCGCCATGGAAGCGGGAAAGCTGAGGCTGTGCGACTGCGGAGCGGAAGCGGGCGTCAGAGGCACGCTTGTCTCTACCGTACACGCGTACGATGCGCAGAACAGCCATTCCGCAATGACGACATCGCTGCCGGCGGATCTGGTGGCGGAGTGCGCCGCCGGGGCGGCGGATATTCTTGTATGCAGTGATATCCGGGGCGGATGGATTCTGAACCTAAATCTGAATTCCGGAAGTTCATTTGCCGGAAAGATGGGATTCGGCGCCTCGCTTCCGATTCTGAGTGAAAGCAATGCGCCGCTTGTACCGGGGATGAAAACACATATGGAGAATTTCCATTTTGTGGATCACTGCACGCGCGGGTCACGCAGCGCGCCGCTGAAAAAGGAAGAGGTGCCGGACGGGGAACAGATTTCCGTTGATTCGTATGCGCTGATCGGCAATGCCGGAGAAACGCTGAACATCAAAGTGACCGCACTGCCGGAAGCCTACAGTCTCAGTTCCCTGATTTATCAATCTTCGGATCCGCTGACAGTCGCAGTTCTGAACGATGGGACGCTGCAGCTGAACCGGGAAGGAAGCGCAGTGATCACAATATCCACGAACGACGGGAAATACCGGGTAAAATGCACTGTTGCAGTGCGCCATGAGGAGAAACATGATACTCATACAGATCAGCTCAGGCAGATGCAGAACACAGCGGCTCAGGGAAGGTACATGCAGAATCAGTGTGCTTGATCACACCTGCAGAATCACGGTACGTGATCATGCGGCTGAAATCAAAGCAGCTGAAGGACTGCGTGAGATCAGAGGAGTACGGATCAGCGGCGTTCATGTCTTTGAAAACGAAGCGCAGGAGCGCTGCGTCTGCATCTTCTGCCGGGACAGTGCAGGATGGGATGAATTCGCATCATACCGGTTTATGCAGGATGAGATATCCATCGGCAGCGCGAAGCAGGACCGGATCCGGATTAATGACGCGAGAATGCCTGCATCGGGCATTGTGATCGACCGGCAGAAGCGGATCATCACTGACAGGGCGGGGTGCGGACTGCTTTCTGTCGACGGACAGGTATGCAGGGAAGCGGTGCTTGCGGAAGGATCGGACGTGCGGATTCTGAATCTGAGGATCCTTCCGGTGAAAGACATGTTTCTGATCAACCGTCCGGAAAACATTGCGGCTGAGGGAGAACAGATCAAGCCGGAAGGCGGAAAGACATTTCAAAGTATGTCCTGCGGGAGTGAAAATCATACCGGAGGAACAGATCTGAAGGAGCGGTTTTTTCAGGAGGAACTGGCTGCGCCGGAAAGCACAACGAGCGTCCGGCGCATTCCGCTGATCCTGACAATCGGACCGTCCCTGACCATGGCGGCAGCCTCCGGAGCGGGAAGCTTTTTCTCCGTAAAGAATGCATTGATGAACGGAAGGGATCTGATGGATCTGATGCCGATGATCCTGATGCCGGCGGGAATGATTGCCGGAGCATTGATCTGGATGCCGGCTTCCAGAATCTATGAAAACCATGCCGGAAAGCGCGGCAGGAAGCTCAGAATTTCATCCTACCGGGAATATCTTGCCGATATGAAGGAAAGAATCCTCTCACAGCAGAAGGCATACAGGAAACAGACGGAAATCCTGTTTCCTGAGAATCCGTGTGAGCGGGCAATGTGGCTTTCCTCACCCGCAAAACAGGAGTATCTCTGCTTTGCATGCGGGTACGGGAGCGAGCAGTGGGAGATCCGGCTCAATGCATCCTTCCGCCTGAGTGAATCGGATCCGCTGTTTCCGATGATTGCCGGTCTGAAAGAGACGGCCTGCATTCAGGAGGATGTGCTTCTGGTCAGAAGTCTGAAGAATTATGAAACCGTATATCTTCTGAAGTCGGAAAAGGCGGAGGACTTTATGATCCGGATGATGACCATGCTTTTGTGGAATCATTCCCCGGAATGTGTTTCCGCGGGAATTCTCTGCAGTCCCGGGTGGGAACAGGAACATTTCTGGATCCGCTTCCTGCCGCATCTGAGAGGCAGCGGCGGACGCCGGATTTTTCATAGTCCGAAAGATATGATTTCCGGATCCGCTGCGGATGAGAAAGAAATGATCTGGTTTATCACGGATGAAAAAATGCGGGCAATGATTCCTTCCGGCGATCACCATACGGTAATGCTGTGTGAAAAGAAACCGTTATTGAAGAAAAACGAGCTTCTGATTGAATCGTACAGTCACGGCGGCAGAATGAGCAGCATCACGGAAACAGTACATTTTGCCTATAGCCCTCATCATATTGATCCGTGGTCAGCGGCTTACCGGATGCACATGGCCGCCGATCCGGAGACTTTCATGCATCAGAGCACCGGTTTCTTCCGGCTGATGGGCTTCAGCAGTGCTGAAGAGCCCGATATCCGCGGAAACTGGAAGGTCAATCATACGGCCGATCATATCCGCACTGCAATCGGAACAGACAGCCGGGGAGACAGGATCATTCTGGACCTGCATGAAAACGGAATGGGACCGCACGGGCTGATCGCAGGGATGACGGGCAGCGGCAAATCGGAGCTGATCCTGACAATTCTGCTCGGCCTGGCAGTGCGCTATTCACCTTCCGACCTGCAGTATGTTCTGATCGACTTCAAAGGCGGGGGCGTGGTGCAGGCGCTGTCCTGCGGGGGGACTTATATTCCGCATCTGAGCGCTGTTCTGACGAATCTGAATGACAATGTACTGCAGCGCGCGCTGGTTTCCTTTTCAAATGAATGCCGAAGGCGTGAAACGCTGCTGAACAGGGCTTCACAGATTTACGGCAGACCCGTGGCCAATACCGATATGTATCAGCGTCTGTGGAACAGCGGATCGGGCCTGCCGTATCTTCCGCATCTGGTCATCCTGGTGGATGAGTTTGCGGAACTGAAGAAAACCTGTCCGGAATTTCTGAAGGAACTGATGAGTCTGGCAAGGATCGGCAGAAGCCTCGGCCTGCATCTGATTCTTGCGACCCAGAAGCCGGGCGGCGTCGTGGATGAACAGACCTGGTCCAATGCAAGATTCCGGATCTGTCTGAAAGTCAGGGATCCGCAGGACTCCGCGGAAATGCTGCACTGCCGGGACGCGGCCGATCTGCATCAGCCAGGAGAATTCATCCTGCAGTACGACAGCGTGGTGCTGAAAGGAAGAGCCGGATACGCCTCCGGACCGTTTCAGCGGAAACATGCCGGCTTCGGCATTACGGATTCCGCCGGCAGAACCGTATATGAGGATGCCCCGGAAGCGGAAGGCAGTCTGAATGAAGCGGCGGCGGCAGTGCGGATGCTGGTGCAGGCTTCCGCCGGCATGGATTATGCCGTGCAGAAAATCTGGCCGGATGAGCTGGAGGAGCTGCGTGCAGCGGATGCGGAACGCTTTCCGGCCGGAACCATCGGCATTCTGGATGATTTTGACAACGGCGTCCAGCCGCCGCTGATGTTCAGCGGATCATATCCCGGAACGGCTGTCATTGCCGCACAGAAAGCCGTCAGGCAGGAGTTTGCGCGGAGTCTTCTGTACCTTATGCTGAGAATGCGCCGGAAGGAAGATGAATACTGCCTGCTGGATGATACGGGAATGAATGAAGCATGGATCCGGGAATGTCCGGGCATGATCGGTTCAGGCTCCCTTGCCGATGATGAGCTGATCCGCAATCTGTACAGACATCTGAGAAACAGGAAAGATATCGGCGGCGTCTGCTATGTGCTGATTACCGATTATGCTTCGCTGCAGGGACTGGAGGAAAGCGCACGGATCATGATGAGAAGAATGATGGAACATGCGGAACAGCTGCGCATCTGTTTTGTGCTGATGGCAGGAAACGCACAGATGTTTCCATACCGTGACCTGTCATTGTTTTCGCAGCGGATTGTCCTGAAGTCTGACGGTTCCGCGGACCTGAGCGCATTTTTTGAAATGAACACAAAGCTGACCTGTCCTGCGGACGGATTCGGTCTGATCCGGAAGGACAGGATCCTGCAGTTTTCCTGGTTCCGGATTTTTGAGGAAGATATGATGCGGCTGATAAGGAAAATGCCGCCGGATCTGAAATCGGATTACCGTCTTCCGGTGATGCCGGAGTGCATCAGTCTGAAAGACAGCCATGCGGGTATCCCTGCAGGTTTTTCCAGGGAGACTTATGAGATGCGCATGCTTGACGGTCCGCTTCTGGTCGTGATTGCCACGTATGAGGAAGAACTGGATGAGCTGTATGAAGTGTACCGGAAATATCCGCAGTGGAATACGCTGCGGAATCCTGATGAAAAGATGTGCGTGTGCGCACAGGAATCGGGCCGGCAGATACTGATGTTCTCATTGGAAAACTATCTTTCATCCTGTCTGAGTTCCAGGAAGAACGCATGGCCCGTTCTCTATATCGGGGAAGGTTTTCATGATCAGTATCATTTTACGGTCAGAAAAAAAGTCAGGATTGAGGCCGGACAGGGCATCCTGATGTACGGAGGAAAGAGTGAGGTGATACAGCTTGCAGAAGAATGAGATAACGCTCTGCATGCATTTTGCGGCGTCCCGCATCTGGCAGGAAGCCTGCTTTGAGCGGGAGTGCAGTCTGCGCCAATGCGCAGAGATGCTGCTGAAGCATCTGGAAAAAGAAACGGATCCGCAGTTTTCCCTCAGTGCGCATACATTGTTCTATGACGCGCTTACGGGAAGCTGTCTGGATTCGGATATTCCGCTGTCCATGATGAATGCGCCGGATGCGGCGGTGATTGAAATCTACTGATCAAAGCGTGTGCGGAAGCTGCAGCGCTGACACAGCGGTTCGCACAGCCGGTGTTCACGGAATCCCTGAACCATGCTGAGATAGCGCTCAGAGGAAAGAATCTCCGTGATGCCGGTTTCAAGCAGATTGCCGAGCGGGATGCCTTTTTCACTGTCAAGACAGCACGGTACCACCGTACCGTCACACAATACGGCAATCTGATTCACAGCCCCGAGGCATGTGCCTTTCTCTGAGATGAAAGGTCCGTTCAGGGAAGGCCAGTCAAACGGTCTGGCAAAGTCCGCATATACATGCTTCTTCAGCTCATAGCTGTCCGGTTTCCTTGTCTCTTTCCATTCATAGCGCTCCTTCAGCAGTTCCAGGCACTTCTTTGTGGAAGACAGGGAAAACTGGTCATCCCGCCAGAAGCGCAGTTCGCAATAGGGAAGATCTTTTCCGGAGGCTTCTTTGCAGAAAGCAAGAATATTATCCAGATAAACGGAAAGATCCCTGTACTGGTATTCCACGGACTGCAGACTGAAAGATACCTTGCGCAGCGAAGGATGATGCAGCAGCGGAACGCGGTCAATCATTGTACCGTTGGTAACCAGCTGTACCTTCATTTCATACCTGTCGCACAGTTTCAGGATTTCTTCGATCTGCGGGTGCATCAGCGGCTCTCCCTGCACATGCAGATAGATATACGGAGTCAGCTGCTTTGCCTGCAGGAGAATATGCTCAAAGTCTGAAACAGGCATGGTGTCTGTTTCACGTGCGGAAACCGTGCAGAAAGGACAGCGCAGATTGCATGCTGTTGTGATTTCGATGTAGATGCGTCTGATCATATGGATATTGTACGATGCACGGACCGGATTGTATAATTCGGTTTGTGAAAAAGAGCAAAGAAAAAATGAACGTTCATCCTGAAAAGCTGCTGCGGATCCGTTGCCTGAATCCGGTATTTTCCATCTGCCGGCTGGAACAGCTGAAACCGGAGTATCTGATGCATCCGTTTGCGTTTTCCGCCGTGACGGATGAAGAAATATCTCTGGTTGTACCGGAAGAATATGCGCCTGAAGATGCCGTGGAATGCAGCGGCGGGTGGCGCGGAATGAGGATTGAAGGCCAGCTGGATTTTTCACTGACCGGAATTCTTGCCGGAATCACCGGCGTACTGGCAGAAGCGGACATACCCGTATTTGCGGTATCCACATTCCGGACCGATTACATCTTTGTGAAAGAGGAATTGTTTGAGCGGACATGCCGGAAGCTGGAAGAAGCCGGTTATGCCGTTCTGCATGACATTTCAGACATAAAAAAATGAGTGAAGATCACCTGAGGCGGTTCACTCATTTTCTTTTTCCGGTCAGAGGAATGTGCGGAAGAATGCGGTCTCCTCATCATTGCAAAGGGCTGCTTCGGGAAGCCGGATATTGCAGTGGAAGACGTGGCCGAGGGGATGTTCATGATCGCCGTATCTGCGGTAGATAAACGGAACATCATTCTTCTCCAGCTGAGCGGTAAGCAGGGGAGCCTGATCCTTCAGGAAATCTCCCGGGCAGGTCATGACAAAGGAAGGCGGGAACTTTCCGGTAATGAAATCTGCCGGACAGATCAGTTCAAATTCTTCTTTTGTTCCGCCGCCGGGCAGGTAATCCGCCATCAGTCCGGTGGTCATATCCTGTCTGCCGCCTTCGATCCGGAATGCTCCGCAGTTGAGCGCAATGGCTTTGAATGCAAAGTTCCGGGGCAGCCGGAATCCGGTTTTCGCGGCATAGTCCGGATTGGACAGGGCTGCGTTGAGAATCGCCAGCATGTGGGCACCGGCACTGTCGCCGACGCCGAAGATATGATCTGTATCAAAGCCGTATGCAGCGGCATTGGCAATGATCCATTCGCAGACATCGGCGGTATCCTCAAAAGAGGACGGGTATTTGTATTCCGGGGCAAGACGGTAGGAGTAATTCACAACCGCGAATCCTCTCTGCGCCAGGGACATGCAGTAAAACTGATATACATCCTTATCTCCGTATACCCAGCCGCCGCCGTGAATGCTGAGAATCACCGGCAGCTTTCCGGTTTCGGCTTTCGGACGGTAAACATCCAGTTTCTGCCATTTTTCTTCAATCGTTCCGTAGACGATGTCATCAAACCGGACAACATCTTCCGGCGTCGCAAGACCTGCATCGCGTTTTCTGTCGCCTTCCCCAAACATGGTGCGGATCTGATCGCTCATTGCACTCATATGATTAAAATCCTCACTCTCCGGCTTACGCCGCTTTTATATCTGCATATACTTTAACATTGATTCTGAGAATCCGGAAAGATCATGTGCCTGAATTCTTTTGTCAAATGTCCGGAAGTGTGGCATCATTATTCCCAAAGAGGAAAATGAAAATGAAAAAACTGATATATGTATTGCTTGCCGGCATCCTGATGACGGGATGCGCTTCCGCACCGGCACAGAACAGCACGGCTTCATCCGGGCAGGATGCCGCACAGACAGAAGCCGCAGCGCCTTCCGCAACCGATCATGCGGTGATTACCGTCCGGGATTACGGCGAGATCCGTCTGGACCTGGATGCCGAAACAGCTCCGGAGACCGTTGCCAATTTTATTGAGCTTGCGGATTCCGGATTCTATGACGGACTGACGTTCCACCGGATCATGGATGGCTTCATGATTCAGGGCGGTGACCCGGAGGGAAATGGTACCGGCGGCAGTGATCATACGATTACCGGTGAGTTCAGCGCCAACGGCCACAGCAATACCATCTCACATAAAGCGGGCGTCATCTCAATGGCCAGACGGTCCAACGATATGAACAGCGCCAGCTCCCAGTTCTTTATCATGGTAGATGATGCGGATTATCTGGACGGACAGTATGCCGCGTTCGGATGGGTGAGCGATGAGGAAAGCCTGGAAGTTGTACGTCAGATTGCCGCAGATGCGCGTCCGGTTGACAATAACGGTACGATCAGGCCGGAAGAACAGCCGGTGATTGAATCGGTTGAAGTTACAGACTGAATACGAATGTCCGGAATATGAATAAACCGGACGTTTTTTTCATTCATGCATGATTTTGATGCCTGACTTGTGAAATAACGGATGAAATCCACATTACGGAAACTCCGGATGTGATAAGATGAAAGCGGAGCAGAAAACTATGACAACGTTGCAGAAACTTCTTGAAAATGAAAAAGAATCATTTCTGAATTCTCTGAAAGCACAGAATGATATGGATTCTCTGATCCGGACAGCGGACGGTTTTATCGGCCGCATCCTGTTCCGGTTCAATGAACAGGAGACAAGCGAAAGGGTGAAAAGCGCCGCCTACAGCATTCTGCAGACCGTGCGCACATCCCTGTATCTGATTGACAGCATCGGCGAGACTTCTGTTTATACCAGGGAAGAATACCGTAAGGAAACGGAACAGAAACATGTGAATACCCGCATGCTGGTATTTCTTGCGGCGGGCGGCGCGTGCTGCGCGGCCGCACTGATACTTCTGCTTTTTACCAGCAGGGCTGTCCTTGCGGTAGTAAATCTGCCGGTGTTTCTGATTCTGCTCGGTGCGGGAATGATCCTGCTGTTTCTTGCCGGCGCATCTGTGAACCGTGCCGGTAAAAAGAATAAAGCGACGATTGAAACCGTGACGAAGGCGGATCCCGATAAGGTATACCGTCATATCCTGAACCTGATGGTCACAGCCGATCATCTGCTGGATGATATCAGGAGCGAGGAGCTTGTGGAAACAAGACACGCCCTGCAGAAGGATAAGGACGGAGTAAACCAGCGGGAGCTTAATCTGCTTGCGCAGATTCTGGAAGACGCCTATTCCGATCTTTCATCGGATTTTGCAAAGGAAACGGTTTCCCATATCAGATATTATCTGCACAGCCGGAAAATCGATACGGTGGATTACAGCCGCGAAGATGCCGGATGGTTTGATATTCTTCCCGGAGAAGGCGGTACGCTTCGTCCGGCGCTTGTGATCGACGGAACTCTGCTGAAAAAGGGTCTGGCATCTGGAGGTGAAAGATGAACCGTTATTACGGATTTGATCTCGGGGATGCCGAGAGTGCAGTTACCCGTCTTGACAGAAACGAAATGACTGTACCCGAAGTTCTCAGCATCCGTGAGATGAAGAGCTTTGTGACGGCTTATGCGCTGCTGAAAACAGGAGAACTGCTGATCGGTGAAGGGGCGTGCTATAACCCGGATGCGACGGTACGCAAAATCCGCTTCAAAAGCAGATTTCTGCATGATTCTTCCTCCGCAAAAGATATCCGTTCCTTTGCCTCGGGCGTATTGGGAGAGCTGTATCTGAACGGCGATCTGATCAAAGGCGATGACTGCAGCTTCTATATCGGGTGTCCGGCAGGATGGGATAAGGCCGCGCGGGAGGAATACCGCGAGATCTTCGAAAAAACAGGATTCCCGCCCGCTAAGATTGTCAGCGAATCCAGAGCGGCACTGGTCAGTGCCTGCCAGTCAAAACACCTGCAGGTCGGATATGATATTCTTTCCCGGCCGGTGCTGGTTGTGGACATCGGATCATCCACGACTGATTTTGCCTATATCATGGGCGGAAAGGAAGTGGAGCTGAAGACCGGCGGCGAAGTGACGCTCGGCGGCGGAATCATGGATGAGATCCTGCTGGAAGAGGCAGTTTCGGCATCCTCTGATCCGAAGAAGATCCGGAAGATTTTCGCGGAAAGCGATGCGTGGAAGAATTACTGTGAATTTGCCGCAAGAAGGCTGAAGGAAAAATACTATTCGGATGAGGATTACTGGAAAAATGATGAATGCGTCCAGACCGTAACCATCCGTTATACCAGACTGCCGGTCCGTCTGACGCTCCGCATGAATGAGACGATTGCGGACAGACTGCTGAATAAAGGAGCGGAACGTCTGGGAGGCAGATCCTTCCGGGAAGTCTTTATGGAGAGCCTGGAAATTGCCAGGGACGGCATCAGTGAAAAACAGCCGGAACTCATTTTCCTGACCGGCGGCGTATCCAAAATGCCGGCAATCCGGAAATGGTGTCAGGAAGTATTCCCGGATGCAGTGATCATCAGCGGAAGCGAACCGGAGTTTTCAGTCGCAAAAGGACTGGCATACTGCGGAAAGATTGATGATGAACTGCGGGAATTCAAGGCCGAGATCGAACGGCTGAAAGAATCCAGCATCGTTGAAACAATCGTTGCGGGAAATATCGGAACATTGTACCGGAACTGTGTGGATGCATTCGTGGATCCGATTCTGGAAAATGTTGCTCTGCCGGTGATCGAACGCTGGCGCAGCGGCAATATCGACAAGCTTTCGGATATCGACGGGGTCCTGCAGAAAGAGATCGACGCCTATCTGCATACCGAGGAAGCGCGGAAGCTGATGATGAAACCGGTGACCTCATGGCTTAAAACGGTATCCTATGCGCTCGAAGAATATACCATGCCGATCTGCGTGAAGCACAATGTTCCTTATTCGGCACTGAGCCTGAATTCCTATCTTTCCATGGCCGATATGGACATCAGGGTGGATACGAAAGATCTGTTTGCGGTGAAGGAAATCACCTGGATGATCGATACCATTGTTTCGATCCTGATCGGTCTGCTGTGCGGCGGAAGCGGCATTGCGCTGGTCGCCAACGGACTTCCGGGAATTCTTGCCGGGGCAGTCATATCCCTGCTGGTGCTGGCACTCGGCAAAGATAAAATGCAGGAAGCGATTCTGAATGTAAGAATACCGGTTCCTGTGAGAAAGATGATACCGAAATCCTATTTTGAGGTCAGAATATACCGCATATCCCAGGAAGTGAGGGATAACCTGTATACAAATCTTGAAAAAGAAAAGAACGAGGAAATTACTGACAGGATTGTCAGGGAGATTTCAGATCAGATTGAAACCTGTCTGACAAAAATGGCCGAGGTTGTTGAAATACCTCTCGGTGAAGGCAGTTTCATAAAATGAAAGGGGAGCTATTATGATCAGAAGCGCTGAATTAAAAGATGCTGAAGCTGTCTACAGGATTGTCTGCGAACTTGAGAATACGGAACTTGATCATGAGAATTTTGTCCGTATTTATAAAGCTCAGCTGGCGTCACCCGCATTTTTTACCTATGTTTACGAACTGGATGACAAGGTGATCGGAATGATGAACATGCGTCTGGAAGAACAGCTTCATCATGCCGGTGCGGTAATGGAAATTATCGAGCTCTGCGTGACGGACGGATGGAGATCCATGGGCATCGGCGCAAAATTCATGGAATTTGCGAAGGAAGTATGCATGGTGCATCGTGTTCAGAGGCTGGAACTCTCCAGTTCAACCTGGCGTGAAGACGCACACAGATTCTACGAATCACAGGGCATGGATATGAGCCATATCAATATGACTTACGATTTCACATACGAGGACGGGAAATGAAATACCGTCTTGCGGTATTCGACATGGACGGCACAATCCTGTATACGCTGCAGGATATTGTCGACTCCACCAACCATATCCTGCGCTCGTTCGGCATGCCGGAGAAGACACTGGAACAGATGCGTTCCTATATCGGCAACGGCATCATGCGGGAGATTGAATGCAGTGTTCCGGAGGGAACTTCCGCCGAAGTCATCCGTCAGGTACATGATGCATTCCTGCCGTATTACGGAGAACACTGCAATGATACAACCAGACCGTATGACGGAATTCTTTCCTTGATGCAGGACCTGCGCAGCGCCGGCATGAAAACAGCGGTTGTTTCGAATAAAGGTGATTTCGCGGTACAGGAGCTGATCCGCAGGTATTTCTCAGAGGTCTGTGATATGGGACTCGGTGAAAAAGAAGGGATCCGCAGGAAACCGGATCCGGATATGACGGATGCTGTACTTGAATTCTTCGGGATTTCCAGAGACGAAGCGGTATATATCGGTGATTCCGAGGTGGACATCGAAACTGCCCGGAACAGCGGACTGGACTGCATCTGCGTGACATGGGGATACCGGGATGAGGATTTCCTTATCGCAAAGGGTGCGGAACTCATTGCGCATACTCCTCAGGAACTGAAACAGATCCTTCTCGGATGAGAAATGTGAAAATTCCGGATGAAAACGTAAAAAGCATTTTCTGATTGGAAAACATATGAACTGACGGGAATGAAAAGAAAAACTAATGAAAGTACGTTGCAATTGCAATGTACTTTTTTCCTCCGGACAGTTATAGTATCCCTCGTGCAAAGAGAGGAAAGAAATATATGCATATGAAAAAACTGATCAGCGTATTCGCTGCAGCCGCCATGGGACTTTCCCTTGCAGGATGCTCTTCGCAGCCTGCGGCGGATGAAAAAACACCTGAACCTCAGGTAACTGCTTCCGCAGAACCGGAAACAACACCGGAGCCTGCGGCAGTCGAAGATACGACCGAAATCAATATCGGCGTACTCAAGGGCCCGACAGGCATGGGTGCTGTCGGACTGATGAACGATTCCGATAACGGCGTATATCCGTATTATCACTTCAGCCTGATTCCGGAAGTGACCGATGTTGTCGCAAGACTTTCCAACGGTGAACTGGATATGGGCGCTCTGCCGACAAACGTTGCGGCAAACCTGTATGCAAAGACAAACGGCAATGTGGAAATTATCGCAATCAACTGCCTCGGTGTGCTGTACATTCTGGAAAACGGCGATACTGTTCATTCCGTTGAGGATCTCAAAGGCCGTACCATTTACTGCAACGGCAAGGGTTCCAACCCGGAATATATGATCAACTATGTTCTGAAGCAGCACGGTCTGACACCTGGTGAGGATGTCGATGTCCAGTTCGCAGATGCTTCCGAGATCTCCACAAAGATGATCACGGGCGATATCGACCTGTGCATGCTGCCGGTACCGGCTGTCACAACTATCCTGATGAAGAACGAAAGTGTCCGCAAGGCACTCGATATGACCGATGAATATGCAGCTGCAGCCAATGACGGAAGCGTTCTGACCATGGGCTGCCTGGCCGCAAGAAAAGAATTCATCGAAGAACATCCGGAAGCTGTCAATCAGTTCCTGGCAAACTATGCCGCAAGCGTGGAAACAGTACTGGGCGACCTGGATGCTTCCGCTGAACTTGTCGCAAAGTATGAAATCACCGGCAACGCGCAGGTCGCAAAGGCAGCTCTGCCGGATGCAAGCATTGTCTGCATCACCGGCGCAGATCTGAAGCCTGCTCTGGAAGGATATTTCCAGGTGCTGTTTGATGCGGAACCGTCATCCGTCGGCGGCGCTATGCCCGGCGATGACTTCTACTATGTTCCGGCGGAATAAATTTCTGACCGGTATAACTGTATTCATCTTCTGGCTCGGTGTCTGGGCAATTGCTGCAAAGGCGGTGGATCAGGAACTCCTGATCCCTGCGCCGGTGGCAGTTGCCCTGCACCTTTATCGTATTATGACCTCCGGAACCTTCCTGCAGGTTGTCAGCACATCGCTGCTGCGCGTACTGGGAGGGTTTGTCTGCGGATGCATGTGCGGTGTCGTGCTGGCGGTTGTGTGCAGTCTGTCGCCGGTGCTGAATGCGCTGCTGTATCCGGCAGTGCGGATTATCAGTTCGATTCCGGTCACAAGCTTTATCATTCTGGTCATGCTGTGGCTGAAATATACCTATGTGCCGGTATTTATTGCGGCACTGCTTGTAACACCGATTGTTTTCGGAAATGTCAGAACAGGCATTCAGGAAACCGACCCGCTTCTTCTGGAAGTGGCGAAGATCTACCGCTTTTCACGGACAAAGACATTGATGAAGGTATATGTTCCTTCCGTCATGCCTTATTTTTATTCCGGGGCGCTGACGTCTCTCGGACTGGCATGGAAGGCGGGCATTGCCGCGGAAGTTCTGGCACTGCCGAAAAATGCAATCGGCAGCGGCATGTATTACTCAAAACTGTACCTGGAAACAGCGGATCTGTTTGCCTGGACAGTTGTCGTTGTTGCTTTCAGTTTCTTTTTTGAAAAACTCATGCAGTATTTCATGAAGAAGCGGAAGGAACAGGAGGACGGGAAATGAAAGTCAGATCTCTTGTTGTCAGATATGATGAAAAGCTTGTCCTTGATCATTTCTCGGCGGATTTCAGCGACGGCATTACCTGCATTGTCGGACCGAGCGGTTACGGGAAAACCACGCTGCTCAACGTGATTGCCGGACTGATCGTACCGGAAAGCGGAACGATTGAGGATAAGCCTGAGCGCATCTGCATGATGTTTCAGGAGGACCGGCTGTTTCCGTGGATGAGCGCACTGGAGAATATCACCGTTGTCTGTGACGATGAAGAAAAAGCCCGTCGTTATCTGCGGGCGGTGGAACTCGGAAATGAAGAAAACAGCATGCCCCGTGAACTATCCGGCGGCATGAAGCGCAGAGTGGCTCTGGCAAGGGCACTTGCATTTGACTGTGACATGCTTTTGATGGATGAACCGTTCAAGGGCATGGATCTGCCGCTGGTGGAACGTCTTGTTCCGCTGATCAGAGAAAAGAAGATACCTGTGATCCTGTCAACGCATTCCCCCGAAGAACAGGCAATCATCGGGGGAGAAATACTGGAGATGGATAAACTGTGATCAAAATAGCATTGTACGGAAAGGGCGGCATCGGAAAATCGACGACCGCTTCAAATCTCAGCATGGCTCTGAGTGAAATGGGATATAAGGTCATGCAGGTCGGCTGTGATCCCAAAGCCGACTCCACCGGCGCATTGTGCGGCGGCAGGAAAATCACGACGGTACTCGATGCCATCCGCAAGAAGGGAAATGATGTCATGCTGGAAGACATTGTGACCATCGGCGACGGCGGTGTTATCTGCATTGAGGCAGGCGGTCCGACACCCGGAGTGGGCTGTGCCGGCAGAGGTATTATCACCGCGTTTGAAAAGATGGAGAAGCTCGGTGCATTTGATGTATATCAGCCGGATATCGTCATTTATGACGTGCTCGGCGATGTGGTGTGCGGCGGCTTTGCGATGCCGATCCGGAACGGATATGCCCGGAATGTCTTCGTCGTGACCTCGGGAGAAAAGATGGCGATGTATGCGGCCGGCAACATCGCCCTGGCCGTCGATAACTTCAGAGCAAGGGGATATGCCCGGATGCGGGGAATTCTCCTGAACTGCAGAAATGTGGAAAATGAAACGGAGACCGTTGAAAAGTTTGCGGATTCCATTGAAACAAAGATCGTGCATATCATACCCAGGGACGGCATTGTCCAGCAGGCGGAGGATCTGGGAAAAACGGTGGTGGCCGCATTCCCGGAAAGCCCGATGGCGGAGGTATACCGCAGGATGGCGGAGGATGTCCTCAGGGAGTGTGAAGAATGATTGCCGATCAGACAAACGGACTTCCCCGCTACTGCCACCCGTATCACGGCGGCTGGGATGTCGCACGGATTGCGCTGGATATTCCGGAGAGCCGGATCCTGTTCGTATGTCCCGTTTCCTGTGCCAGAATCATCTGTCTCAATGCCGTGAAATACGGCTATAAGGACAGGATCGATGTGCTGGCACTGAGCGAGGATGATATCGTCTCGGGAAATTATGAGGAAAAGACCATTGAGGCAGCCTGCTGCGTGCTGGATCATCAGAAGCAGCTTCCGAAAGCCCTGATCCTGTATGTCAGCTGCATTGATGCGATGCTCGGCAATGACCATTCCTTCCAGACCCGGGAAATCATGGACCGCTATCCCGGAGTGAACTGCTTTGTGCTGAAGATGTGTCCGATTACCCGATACAGCGGAGATCTGCCGCTGGTGGCCCTCCAGCATGATATGTATGCGCCGCTGGAAAAAGAAAGGATCCCGCATGAAAAGACAGTGACTTTTATCGGATCCAATATTGCGTATGACCGGGAAAATGAACTTGTCCGGCTGATTGAGGACAGCGGATACCGTGCTCTGCATATCCAGGCCTCAAGCAGCTATGAAGATTATCTGGCAGTCAGAGGCAGCGCCCTGAATCTCTGTCTGATGCCGTTCGGCAAAAGCGCATGCGAGATGCTGAAGGAACGGTATGATACCCCGTTTATCCCTTATTTCGCAAGGTATGATTTCGCTTCGGTCCGCAGTACGATGAACGCGGTATGCGCAGCATTGAATCTGCCTCTTCCCGATATGAATGCTCTGGAGCGGGAGACTGAGCGGATATTGAAGGAAACGGCGGATTATATCGGGGATACGGAGCTGGTCATTGACGGAATTGCGACGCTGTTTCCTGATGCGCTCAGAAATACGCTGGAATCCTGCGGCTTCCGCGTTCGCCGGGTTTACTCGGACAGTGTGAACCGCGTCAGTCCGGATATTGACAGCGGTGAAGTGACGGTCCCGCTGAAGCGTTCCTATCAGGCCGATGAGAATGTCATCGCTGTAGGAATGGTGTCTGCGTCCTTTGAAGGAGCGGACAGGGCGGTTGATATTTTCTATGACAACGGCTGGTGGGGACATGACGGACTCCGGAAGATCGCTGCGGAAATCCGGAAAGCATATGATCACCCGCGCAGCGGGGAAGAGATCCGTGAGGAGGCGAGACGATGAAGGATCTGTATCTGACACTGCCTCCGTTTGCGCCGGACTACGGAGGGGCATGTGAAGTGATGTATGAGCTCGGCGGTCTGGTACTGATCCATGATGCCTCGGGCTGTACGGTCAACTATGTTTCCTTTGATGAGCCGAGGTGGCATAAGTCAGGCGGCATGGTCTATTCCAGCGGACTGACGGAAATCGATGCAGTGATGGGAAATGACGATGTGCTGATTGACAAGGCTCTGAAAGCCGCTGAACTGCTGCATCCGTCCTTTATTGCCGTTGTCGGAAGTTCCGTGCCGATGATCGTCGGTACGGACTTTGCGGGCATTGCGGCGGAGATGGAAGAGCGGAGCGGAATTCCGTGCTTCGGCTTTGATGCCAACGGGATTCACAGCTATATTTACGGTGCTTCCCAGGCACTGGAAGCATTCGTGCGCAGATTTGCCGGAGAAAAGACGGAAAGCCGGGGAACGCTGGTGCTCGGACTTCTGCCGATGGATGATGCGGATCTGAATGCTTCGCAGCGCATGATGAACCTGTTTGATGACAGAAGGGCAGTGCTTTCCATGAACTGCAGTCTGGATGATTTCCGGAATGCACAGAATGCGGAAAAGTGCGCGGTTGTCTCTTCGGCAGGACTGAAAGCAGCTGAATACCTGAAACAGACATACGGGATTCCGTATGAGACCGGTCTGCCGCTGAAGCCGTGTCATAAAGCCCACGGTTCGCTTCTGGTGATCGGCGAGGATATCCGTGCACATTCCCTGGCGCAGGCGCTCGGGAATGCCGACGGACTGGATCTGTTCTCCCCGGAAGGCTTATGCCGTTATCACACGGTCGATGAGGATGAGATTGCGGGCATTATCTCCGGATATGAAAATGTGATAGCCGATCCGTGCTTTGCACCGATGGTGAAGGGAAACTTCATCCCGATGCCGACGGTCTCCGTATCCGGCGGAATCTTCCGGGAAACGGTATCCGTGACGGATACGGAAGCGGTTGCGGCAATGCTGATATGAAAGATCCTGAAAAGGGATCTTTTTTTTACGAAGCATTAATTTGTTTTTTGTTCCCTGAGCGGATTTTCCTGGAAACGTTTACATTTTTTCTTGTGATTTCAGTCACAGGTGCTACAATAGGATTATACAAAGCCCTTGGAGGGTTTAGAGAGGAAAGAAAATATCATGAAACGTACATGGAAGAAGCTTTTGGCTTTGGTGCTTGTGCCGACACTGGCGGCATGCTCCGGCGGCGGATCTTCATCCGGCGGAGGAAATGAAGGCGGCGGTGCTGCACCGGCTGATGCGGCTCAGGAAGAAAAGGATTATTCCGGCTACACGATCCGCATTTATTCCAATTCGAACTCGACAGAACGCACAACCTGGCTGATCAATGAAGCCAAGGATGCGGGATTCACGATTTCCATCGATGATAACTCCGTTATCTCCGGTGACACGGCTGCCGTACAGGCCGCAAACGAAAAGAAAGACGGCGACCTGATCTTCGGTCTGAACGAAACAAGATGGGGCCAGATCGTAGACGGAACCTATGAGAACCTGAAGCTTGTCGACTGGACACCGTCATGGGCAGACCAGGTCGGCGAATACAAGTATGACGGCAAGGCATACGGTATTGTTATTCAGAACGTTCTGATGCTGTACCGTAACGATGAATTCGGAACGAACGGCGAAGAACTCCATTTCGATCACTGGGCTGATGTCATCAATTCGGGCTACAAGTGGTACCGTCAGAACAAGATCGGCGGAACAACCAACGCGAACATCAACTCCGCAATGCTGTATGCATTTACCGATCCGGCATCTCCGGCAGGCGGAATCAGCGTTGACGGCTGGAAGGCACTGTGGAAGTTCTGTGCCGAAGGCGTATCCGGCGGCGATGATTACAAATACGGATTTGATCCTCTGAACAAGGGCGAAGTTGCCGTATCGGAATTCTACTCCTCTGCTCTTTACGGAAAGATCGACGCCGCGGCGGAAGGTTCCGATCATCCTCTGAAGGGCGCGCTGGAACCCGAGAACTGGGCGCTTGCGGATATCAAGGACGGTACTTATTACATTGCCGAATATATCGGTATCCTTGACCGTGCCGGCAGAAGCGAAGAAGAAACAGAAGCTGTAAAGGCATTCTGCGAATGGTTCGGCTCCGCTGAAGTACAGGCGGCCTGGGCTGAGGAATTCGACTCCTTCCCGTGCAATAAGGAAGCTGCTGCACTGGTTTACGGGGATGACATTCCGTCCATCTATCTGATTCCGAACTTTGCCCTGACAACCGTTCCCGGCACAGATATGACCTATGCGGCTTATGTCGCTGCGCACAGTGCCGAATGGACCAACATTATGACAAACCTCGGCTTCTACTGGGCAGATCAGGCTGACGCAAAACCGGAGCCTGACTGGGATAACCTTGACTGGTCAACTCTGACGCAGGCAGCGAACTGATTGTCATACTTCTTACATCTTCATCTTTTTGAAAAAGGGCGGGTCGGCGTATCGGCCTGCCCTTTGTCCGATATATGCATACACAGTCAGAAACAGGAAAGAGGGGAACTGAACATATGATTCATCTGAATGATATTGTAGTGAAATTCGGTGATTTTACCGCATTGCATGATATTAACGTGCATGTGAAGGAAGGAGAGTTTTTTACTTTCCTGGGACCGTCGGGATGCGGAAAGACGACGACGCTGAGAACCATTACGGGCTTTATTGAACCGGTGAAGGGAACCGTCGTTGTCAGAGACCGCGATATTACGCATGTGCCGATTGAAAACAGAAACATCGGTATCGTTTTCCAGAGTTACGCACTGTTTCCGACGATGACCGTTTATGACAATATCGCCTACGGTCTGAAGATCAGAAAAGTGAAGAAACCGGAAATCGACAGAAGGGTTCGTGAGATTGCGAAGAAGGTGGATCTTTCCGATGAGCAGCTGGAAAAAGCTGTCAGTGAACTGTCAGGCGGTCAGCAGCAGCGTGTCGCGATCGCCAGAGCTCTGGTTACGGAACCGGAGATCATCTGCATGGATGAACCGCTTTCCAACCTGGACGCGAAACTGAGGGTGCAGCTGAGAAATGAACTGAAAAAGATGCAGAAGGATTTCGGCATTACAACGATCTATGTTACGCACGATCAGGAAGAAGCGCTGACGCTGTCGGACAGAATCGCCGTATTCAACAAAGGATATATTGAGCAGATCGGCACGCCGAATGAAATCTATAATTTCTCGAAGACGGAATTTGTCTGCAACTTTATCGGTGATATCAACCGGCTGGACGGAGATGTCGTCACGATGATGAAGCAGAAGGGGGCCGAGATCGATGAGACAAAGCACAACTACGTAAGACTCGAGCGCCTGCATGTAAATACGGAAATCAAAGACGGGCTGATTCCGCTGGTCGGAACGGTGGAAACAAGAGAGTATTACGGTCTTTACATCAAGTATTATGTACGGGTCGGTGATCAGATCATCAAGGTCATCGAGAAAAACGACGGTGTCAGGATCTATGAAGAGGGTCAGGAAGTAACCGTAGTCATTGATCCGAAGGACATCATGTCGTATGATGCCGGGGATGCTTCATGAGCCGCGCTGAGAAAAAAGGATTAACACCCGAGCTGATCATCCGGCTGATCGGGCTGTGCTTCTTTGCCTATCTGTTCTTCGGGTTTATGCTGATGCCGTGTCTGAATACGCTGACCAGCATCTTCAATACGACCAATGCGGCAGGACAGAGGGACGCGTTTGCCGTTATCCGGTTCTTCCTGGCCGGAAACATGAAATCCTATGTCTGGAATTCCCTGAAACTGGCAGTCATGCTGGTGATCACCGTGAATATCGTCGGCATATCAATCGTATTGCTGACGGAGTATTTCGATATCAAAGGTGCTCGGATTCTCAGACTGGGTTATATGACAACGATGATTTATTCCGGCGTTGCGCTGGTTACGGGATACATGTTCCTGTATGCCAATGACGGAATCATTACCAAAATGCTTGTGGAGGCATTCCCGGATTTCAATCCGAACTGGTTCTCGGGATATAATGCGGTCCTGTTTACCATGACGTTTGCCTGCACCAGCAACCATATGCTGTTTCTGAGAAATGCGATCCGCGGCATTGACTACAATACCGTGGAGGCTGCGAGAAACATGGGAGCCAATCCGTTCCGGGTTCTGTGGACGGTGGTGCTTCCGACCCTGATACCGACGCTGTTCTCCCTGACGGTCATGACGTTTATTACCGGTCTCTGCGCGATGTCGGCTCCGACGCTTCTGGGCTATGACTCGATCAATCCGGAAATTGTCCGTCTGGCGGGATCCAGTACGGCGGACGAGGCGTTCCCCCAGGCACGTGCGGCATTGCTGTCGATCATTCTGGCAATGTTTACCATTGTGCTGCTGACGGTACTTTCGGCATATGAGCGCAGAGGTCATTATCTTTCGGTATCGAAAACAAAGGCAAAGCTGAAGAAGCAGAAGATCAACAATCCCGTGGCCAATGTGATTGCGCATATTTATGCCTACATCCTGTTTATCATCTATATGACGCCTGTGGTCATGATCATCATCTTCTCGTTCCAGACTTACAGCGCCGTGCGCATGAGAAAACTGGATCTGTCCCAATGGACGCTGGTCAACTTCTTCGGGCAGGAGGATTATTCCTACCTGACATCCAGAGGCAGCTACAAGATCCGCAAGGGAGCGATCTCGGGCGTGTTCTCCAACGAGGCGACTCTGGGCGGCATCAAGCTGAGCTTTATCCTGTCGGCACTGGCGGCCGCGATGGCGTGCGTGATTGTCGTCGTTGCCTGCAATTACATGTTCAACAAGAAACATAAGAAAAGCGGCGTCGTACTGGAATACGCGCTGCTGTTCCCGTGGCTGCTTCCGACGATTCTGATCTGCTATTCCTACCGTACGTATTTCAACAATACCGGGATCTGGTATGTCGGCAATCAGAATCTGTATTTCGGAGCGAATGTGCGGATGCTGATAGTGATGGCATATACGGTGACCAAGCTGCCGTTCTCACTGCGTATGATCAAGGCTTCCTTCTATGCGATTGATGAAGAGCTGGAAGATGCCGCAAAGAATCTCGGCGCAAGTCCGCTGAGGACGTTCCTGCAGGTCAAGCTGCCGATCATTCTGCCGAGCGTGCTGGCGGTATTTGCCCTGAACTTCAATGCACTGTTTACCGAATATGACATGTCCGCAACATTTGCATCGACCTACGGTACTTCCTACGCAATGGTGATTCAGGCGATGTGCCGTGAAGAGGGACTGTACGGCTATAATGTCAATGCTTCGGGCAGACGCTGTGCATCAACGGTATTCATCATGATCGTTTCCGGCATTATCCTGTATCTGGTTTACGGCGTCGGTGCAAGGGATCTGAGCGAACGCAGAGCCGCAAGAGAAAAATGGAAGAAATTCTTCCGTAAATTCAGCGGGAAGAAGGAAGCAAAGGCATGATCCGGAATATTCTCTTCGACATGGGCAATGTGCTCGTCCGCTTTGATCCGAAGCTGTTTGTCAGCCGCCTGGATCTTCCCGAAGAAGACAGGATTCTGCTGATGCGGGAAGTATATCTTCATCCCGACTGGGTCGGCTGCGACCGGGGGACTCATACCGAGCAGGAAGCGCTTCGGAAAGCATATGAAAGACTGCCGGAGCGCCTGCATGAACATGCCCGTCATCTGGCCCTGGAATGGGATGATCCGAAGGATCAGATTCCAGGCATGGAAGAGCTGTGCCGGAAACTGAAGGAAAACGGGTATGAGCTGTATCTTCTGACCAACGCCGGTCTGCGGCACAGGCAATACTGGTTCAAGTATCCGGTCTCACAGTATTTTCCGGAAGAAAGGATCTTCCGCTCGGCGGACCATAAAACCGTTAAGCCGGAACAGCAGTTCTATGATCAGGCACTGGAACAGTTCGGACTGAAAAGGGAAGAATGCATCTTCATTGACGATTCCCCGGCAAATGCCGAAGGAGCAGTACACGCCGGTCTGAATACCCTGGTCTTTCATGGCGACAGGGATGAGCTGATTGCAAAACTGAGGAAAAACGGCATCACAATATGAACAGGCAGGGAGTCACAGCACTCCCTGTTTTCCGGACAGCGGAATCTTCATGCAGTCTGATATAATATTTTCAATATTTGCAAAAACGGAGTAACAATATGGAATTACGAGTACTGAGATATTTTCTGATGATCACAAAAACGGAAAATATTACAAAAGCGGCCGAATCACTGCATATCACCCAGCCTACTTTGAGCCGGCAGATCAGAGAACTTGAGGAGGAGATCGGATCACCGCTGTTTGAACGTGACGCCAGAAAAATCCGTCTGACACCGGAAGGGATGCTGCTGAAGGAAAGGGCGGAAGAGATCATTGAACTGACCGATAAAACCATTTCGGATCTGAAGTCCAGCAGTGATACTCTGAGCGGCGTGATAACAATTACAACCGGTCTGATGCGCTCGACGGTCGTACTGAGCCGGATGATGAGCAGTTTCCGGAAAATGTATCCGGGCGTACGCTTTTCCATTATTACTTCGACTGCGGATACCAGCCGCTACCAGCTGGAAAGGGGACTGATTGATTTCGGCGTCATGCTGGAGCCGATCGATCTGTCTGATATGAACTTCATCCGGTTTACGGAACCGGAAACATGGTGTGCCATGATGCGTGCGGATGATCCGCTGGCATCAAATGAATCAATCCGTCCGCAGGATCTGTATAAACGGGAACTGGTGCTGCCGGTACGCGGTGCAGTTGCGTCGGAACTATACAGCTGGCTCGGAAAAGATCCGGAAGATCTGAATATTGCTTACTTCAATACGATGGGAGGGACGGCGTCACAGCTTGTCTATGATGCCCATGCTGTTTCGCTTACCGCAAGAGGATCTGTACCGTTTCTGGATCATACGAGGATTGCCGTAAAACCGCTGAATCCTGTTATGAGCACAAGAAGTGCGATTGTATGGAAGCGCACATCGGTACAAACGGAAGCGGCGAAGAAATTTATTGAATTCGTTTCATGCTTTGAAGGCATGGAAAAAATATAATCATTAAGTATTTGATATAGTATTGTGCTGCATATATACTTTGGTTGTAAGAAAAAAACAGGAGGATTTAACTATGAAGGGTAAGTACATAGTAATTATCGCAGCACTCTGCGGACTGATCGCTTCCGGAGTCGGTCTGATCACTAATATTGCAGGACTGTTCTTCACACCGATTGCCGAAGAACTCGGACTGCTGAGAGGTGCCGTCGCCATGAACGTTACGATCGGCAACCTGTGCTTTGCGGCAGGCGGCATGATGTCGCCTAAGGTGATGAAGGAAAAGAACCTGAAGCTGATGCTGATCGTCATGACAGCTCTGATTGCGGGAAGCTCCGCACTGCTTGCGGCATGCCACAGCGTATTCCCGATGTATATTCTCAACGGTATCCGCGGATTTGCATCCGGTATCGTCGGATTCGTCTTTGTAACAATCGTGATCAATCACTGGTTCTTTGAGAACAATGCTCTGGTTACAAGTATTGCCATGGGCTTCAGCGGACTTGCCGGTGCGGTATTCTCACCGGTCATGTCCAATATCATCAGCTCCAGCGGCTGGAGAACAGCATATATTGTCAGTGCCGTTCTGATGGTAATTCTGAACCTGCCGGCAATCTTCCTGCTGCCGTCCATTGATCCGTATACAAAGAATCAGAAGCCTTACGGTGAAAAGAAAGCTGCCGCAGGTGCCGTTACTGAAGAGGAAGCTCCTCCGATCAACAAGGCACTTGTCGCAATGCTTGCAGTGTTCGCAGTCTGCAGTGCCGCTTCCACATCCATTACCCAGCATTTCCCCGGCGTAGCCGTAAACAGGGGACTGGACGCTGCGGTTGGCGCAACCATGCTTTCCATCTGCATGCTGTTCAATACCGGCGGTAAAATTGTGCTCGGTGCACTTGTCGATAAAATAGGCGCCCGCATCTCCATCAGCCTGTATGCAGTACTCGTATTCATCGGTATCCTGGCAATGCTGCTGATTCCTTCGAGAATCGTAATGCTGGTGGCTGCAGCCTGTGTCGGTCTGACGTATTCCCTTGCTACAGTCGGATCGGTAACACTTTCCAAGGAAGTATTCGGAATGGCCAACTACGGCAAAACATATCCGACCATCAACATGTGCGGAACAATGTGCAGTGCACTGTTCTCCTCCATCATCGGATTCATGTATGACGCTACAGGCGGATATAATCTGACTCTGTGCATCATCCTCGTATTCATGGTTACAGCATTCTCTATCATCACATACGTTTACACAATAGTAGTTAAGAAAGCATAAGGAAAGGAATTGTCCGGATGAAAAAAGAAGATGTATCACCGTTTGCAGTCGGAGATGTGAATCCCGTTGCCCAGTACTTCACAGGCGCTACATGGCTTGCCAGACTGACAAAAGCAGAGGATCAGGTCGATATTTCCAACGTCACATTTGAACCCGGATGCCGCAATAACTGGCATGTGCATCACGGAGCCCAGCAGATCCTTGTATGTGTCGGCGGTGAAGGGTGGTATCAGGAATGGGGAAAGGAACCGGTGCATATGGTTCCCGGTACAGTCGTTGCCATTCCGCTGGATGTCAAGCACTGGCATGGTGCCGCAAAGGACAGCTGGTTTTCCCATCTTTCCATCATTGCGAGAAATGTGGAAGGATCTCATGAATGGCTGGAACCGGTCAGCGATGAGGATTACGAAAAGATTCATCAGTAACTGAAGCGAAGTGCCTGGATCAGAAGGGCACTTTTTTTGTGCTTTCAAAAGACATGCGCAGAAGAAAACTGCCGCCTCATCATGAAGCGGCAGTCTGTATCAATTATTAATCCAGGTCCTCACCGTTGGACTTATAGACCTTCTGCATGTAGTAGAAGGAGTCCTTCTTCTTTCTGGAGAAGTCGCCGGTTCCGTCGTCATATCTGTCAACGAAGATGAAGCCGTAGCGTTTTCTCATTTCGCCTGTTCCGGCGGATACCAGGTCGATGTGGCCCCACGGCTGATAGCCCCAGAGTTCGACACCGTCAAGATCAATGGCATCCTTCATGGCTTTGATATGGTCACGCATGTAGTTGATGCGGTATGTATCATGGATACTGCCGTCTTCCTCAACGACATCCAGGGCGCCGAGACCGTTTTCAACGACCATCAGAGGAATGTGATATCTCTCATACATCTGACAGAGGGAAATACGGAGTCCCATCGGGTCAATCTGCCATCCCCATCTGGAAGCCTGCAGATACGGGTTCTTTCCTGCGGCTGTCTGGTTGCCTTCCGTACGTGCGGCATTGGGATCTGCAGAAGCAGTTCCGGACATGTAGTAGGAGAAGCCGATATAGTCGACGACACCTGCTTTGATCAGATCCAGATCACCGTCTTCCATCTCGATATTGACTCCGAGACGTTCGAATTCCTTCAGCTGATAGTTCGGATAGTATCCCCTGACCTGAACATCGATGTAGAATTCCTTCTTGCGCATTTCTTCAATGGACTTCAACACATCATCCGGATGGCATGTCAGCGGATATACCGGTGCATAGGCGACCATCATGCCGATCTTGTTTTCAGGATCGATTTCATGCCCGCGCAGAACAGCCTTTGCGGAAGCGACGAAGATATGGTGGTCAGCCTGGTAGCGTACCTGCGGTTCCACGGAGTGGATGCCCAGCTGCATCCAGGATCTCAGAATGTTGATTTCGTTGAAAGTCATCCAGTAATGGATTCTGCCTTTGAAGTGCTCAAACAGAACTTCGGCAAAGTGTACGAAGTAGTCGACCAGCTTTCTGCTGTGCCAGCCGTCGAGCGTATCAGCCAGATGCATCGGAACATCGAAGTGGGCGATTGTAACAACCGGTTCAATGCCGTACTTCAGGCATTCGTCTACGACTGCATCATAGAAGGCAAGACCTTCTTCATTGACTTTTTCCACACCGTCCGGAATGACTCTGGACCAGCTCATGGAGAAGCGGAAGGAATTCATGCCCATTTCGGCAAACAGTGCGATGTCTTCCTTGTAATGATGATAGAAATCAGTTGCCTGATGGGAAGGATAGTAGATATCAGGAATGATATAGCCGACTGCACCTTCGGGAAGGGACTTCTCTCTCGGAAGCTCAAGGATTTCTCCCTCCTTTGTCTTTACGGTGTACATTCTCGGATGATCTTTGTCGCCGCCTTTGATGGCATCAGATGTCGCAAGGCCTCTTCCTCCTTCGAGGTAGCCGCCTTCATACTGGTTTGCCGCAGTTGCGCCGCCCCATAAAAAGCCTTTTGGGAATCCCATGATTATTTTTCTCCTTTTCTTTCTATCTTTATTGTACTAAATCGGGATTCTTTTCTGAAGAGAAGAAAGAGATCATTGTAAAAGGAATACGTAATTCTTTCTGTAAGTATGAGATAATACTTATATCAGGAGATTTTTGAAGAAATGATGTTTAATCCGGTTTTACTGGCACTTGCGGCCGGTGCAGGAGCACTGGGTACGCTGATCGGCGGTATGGAAGCCTTTATACTTTACGGCTTTGTGCTGATTGTTCAGACGGTACTTGCAAGTGCGGGTCATGACATGACATTTTACAATACCTATCTTGCCAATCTGATGTTTGTGCCGTGCATTATGTTCAACGGTGCCGTTCCGGCAACTGCCTTTGCTTCAAAGCGGTATGACATACGTGCCTGGGATACCGACCGCAGCCTGGCATTCACTCACGATCCCGCTGTTCTGCTTGTCGGTGCATTGACCGGAGCGTTCGGATATCTGGGACTGACATATCTCAGTGCAAAGGGCTTCCCGGGCGACGCCGGAGCATGCATGGTTGTTACTGTCGGCGTAATATCGAGACTGATCTGGCATAACCGCAGATGGTACAACCGGGATGCAGTGCGTGTATTATCCGATCCGAAACGCTGGGTATGGGATCTTTCCCTGGCGGCATTGGGCGCTGCGGTGACCGCATTCTTTGCTGTAAAAACAGGAATCAATACCGTCGGTTTCATGATGAGTGCGGCACTGCTGATCCTGCAGCTGTTTCCGAGAACGGATACATTCCCGACAACCCATCAGATTACAATGGCAGCCGGATATGCTGCGGTATTCACCGGAAATATCTGGATCGGCGTACTCTTCGGCGTGCTTGCTCAGGTGATCTTCATGGTATTCGGCGGTTTCTTCAACATGGGCAACGGCGCGCTGATCGATCCGCCGGCAGTAGCGATTCTGACATGCTCGCTGCTGGTGAATCTGCTGTTCTGAGGTGATTATGGCCGGGAATGATGCAATGCAGGATCTGATCAGGATCCTGGAACAGATGGGCTATCCCCGGAAGTTCGGAATTGCCATTGGGAACGAGCTGCACAGCGAGAAAATGATAATGCGGATGTGCGGATACCTGAGAAGCGCAAAGCCGAAACGCCCGGAAGATATTGTGGACGAGATGCTGGCAATCAAAAGCGATGTCGACCGCTGGGTGTCAAAAAAGAAGGCGGAATATACCAACAGCAGGCTCAACGAATACATGAATATGCCTCATGACGATGAGTGATTACGGTATAATGAAATGGAACTTACCCGAAAGGGATTCATAAACAAGGAGTAATAATATTATGGGACTGAGAAAAGACTTTCTGTGGGGCGGCGCGGTAGCTGCCCACCAGCTGGAAGGCGGCTGGGATCAGGGCGGCAAGGGACCGTCCATCGCCGATGTCATGACGGCAGGCGGAAACGGCATTCCGAGAAGAATCACTGACGGCGTGCTGCCCGGCGAAAACTATCCGAATCACGAAGCCATTGATTTCTATCATCATTACAGAGAAGATATCGCTCTGTTCGGCGAGATGGGCTTCAAGGCGTTCCGCACTTCGATTGCCTGGACAAGAATTTATCCGAACGGCGATGATGAAACACCGAATGAGGAAGGTCTGGCTTTCTATGATGACATGTTCGATACATGCCATAAATACGGCATTGAACCGGTTATCACGCTCCAGCATTTTGAGATGCCTTACAATCTTGCAAAGAAGTACAACGGCTTTATGGACAAGCGCTGCATTGATTTCTTTGAGAAATTCAGCCGTACCTGCTTCGAGCGCTATAAGGGCAAGGTAAAGTACTGGATGACCTTCAACGAGATCAACAACCAGGCGGCTGCGCCGAATGCGCATCATATGCTGCAGGAAGGCGGCGTTCTGCTGAAGGAAGGCGATCCGGCCGAAGAGATGATGTATCAGTCTTCCGTGAATGAGCTGATCGCAAGCGCAAAAGCGGTGAAAGCCTGCCATGAGATCGATCCGGACGCAATGATCGGCTGCATGATCGCCATGTGCCCGATTTATGCGCATTCCTGCAACCCGAAGGACGTCATGGAAAAGACCTGGGCGGATTATAAGCGCTACTGGTATGCGGATGTACATGCAAAGGGAAGAATTCCTTCCTACATGTATAAATACTGGGAGAGAAACAATCTGAACGTCACTGTCACCGAAGAGGAGAAGGAAATCCTGAAGCAGGGCGTCGTTGACTACATCGGATTCTCGTACTACATGTCCTTTGCGGTTGCCGCAAGAGATGATAATCCGGAATTCAATTTCTACGAGGGTGCCGCTATTCTCGGCGCCGGCGGAAAGACTGATTTCGTAAACAACGAATTCCTGGAAAAGACAGCGTGGGGATGGCCGATTGATCCGCTCGGACTGCGCTATGCGCTGAACTGGTTCTCGGCAAGATATGAACAGCCGCTGATGATCGTTGAAAACGGCATGGGCGCCTATGATAAGAAAGAAGCAGACGGCACGGTTGATGACAGCTACCGCATCGAATATCTGCGCAATCATATTCAGGCCATGATCGATGCCGTAAACAAGGACGGCGTGGATCTGCTGGGATATACGATGTGGGCGCCGATTGATATTGTATCCGCATCTTCCGGTGAAATGGACAAGCGCTACGGATTTATCTATGTAGATAAGAACAATGCCGGAGAAGGAACGCTGGCACGTTCGAAGAAAAAGTCCTTTGACTGGTATAAGCACGTCATTGAAACAAACGGTGAAGAACTCTGATCTGCATTGACCTGGGAATCCTGCAGGGGAACATCTCTGCAGGATTTCTGAAAGGGGGTTAGTCTATGTTCAACTGCCCGAACTGCGGGGGAAGCCTCGTATTTGATATTCAGACACAGACTCTGAAATGTCAGCACTGCGGAAACAGTATGAATGTGGAAGAGTACCATACCAATAATCAGGCGGATGCGCAGACCGACGAATTCGGCGTACATACCTATACCTGCAGAAACTGCGGAGCAGAACTGTCGGCGCCGGATGCGGCGTTTACCGGCTTCTGCAGCTATTGCGGATATGAGAATGTCATGGAGGAAAAACTGGATTCCATGACCCGTCCGAAATACATCATTCCGTTTCAGGTGACGAAGGAAAAATGCCGCAGAAACTTTAAGCTGCATACGCATCTGCCTTATGTTCCATCCGAATTCCGCAATCCGGAGTTTCTTGAGACATTCCGCGGAATCTATATTCCTTACTGGATGTATGACATTTCGTTTGCGGATCCTCTGGTGCTGAAGGCGTATAAATCGTATCGGGACGGTGATTACCGCGTATATGACAGCTATACGGTTCCGGTGAAACTCGAAGGAGCGACATACGGCGTGCCGTATGATGCTTCCAGAGCCTTTGATGACAGTATTGCGGCGGAACTGACGCCGTTTCGAAAAGAGGACCTGAAGGAATTCCGGGAAGAATACCTTGCCGGATTCTATGCGGATAAAGCGGACGTCGGTCCCGGCAGATATGAAAAAGATGCCGTGGATTATGCGGCGGATGTCATGATCCGTTCCATCAACCTGCAGCTGGATGACGGCATCTGGGTGGAGAATTCATCCGAAAATCCGGTTTCCAGACAGATGCAGACCGGCGTAAGGCAGGCGGATTCCGCACTGTTTCCGGTGTGGTTTCTGACATGGAGAAACAGGGACAGGGTTGCCTACGCCATCATGAACGGTCAGACCGGAAAGCTGTCATTTGATGTGCCGGTGGATCTGAAAAAGATCGGCATTGCCATAGCGCTCAGTACGGCATTGATCTATGCCGGACTGGACCGCATCCTGGCGCTCAGTGCAAGGACAGCTGCCGCATGTGCTTCCTGCTTCACGGTATTTGTCATGGCGTTTCTGAAGCAGGAATGCGAGCAGGTATTTATCCGGGAATATCATCTGGATGACAGAGGATACGGAACACCGGATAAAAAGAAAGTGTATCTGCTGGAGAGGGCATTCAGCTATGGTTTCTGCGCTGTGGGCATGATGATGCTGTTATGGACATTGATCATTCAGGCGCTCCCTGTCGGTGTGACTGCCGCTTCCGGATTGCTGTGTCTTATATTGTATCTGCGCATGCGGAAACAGGCACGTCAGTGTCCGGGATCCTTCCGCTTTCTTTCTTCCGGAATTGTTCTGATTCTGGCGGATATTGCCGGTGCAGTGCTGCTGTATCTGGATCTTGTGAGCGATCTGATTTATTACTCGGTATCTTCTGCAATCCTGCTCGGTATACTCTATGCATGCCGGTCATTGCTGAAGAATTACAACCTCTCGGCGACAAGACCCATTCCTTCCTTTACGGACCGGAAAGGGGGTGACGGTCATGCGTAAGCTGATAACCTTGCTCGCTGTGCTTGTCTGCATGTTTCTTCCTTCAGCGGTATATGCGGAATCGGAACTGTTTACGGATCCGGATACAGGTTATTCCGTATATATCAGCGATCAGGCAGATCTTCTGACAGACGGGGAAGAGCAGATGCTTGCGGAACAGATGAAGCAGTGCACGCAGTACGGCCATGCCGTGTTCGCCACCAATTCCTCACCGGTATCTTCAGCTTCTTCGGAGGCAGAGCGTCTGTACCGGATTTATGCCGGATATGAGTCGGGAACACTGTTCCTGATCGATATGCATACCAGAAATCTGTATATCTTCTCAGACGGAGAGAATTACCGGACAATTACCCGCTCCTATGCCGAATCGGTAACGGATAATGTGTATCGCATGGCAGGCAGGGAAGAATACTATGAATGCGCTTCGGAAGTATTCAGCCAGGTATATACATTGCTGGAAGGCGGAAGGATTGCCAGACCAATGAAGGTGATCACAAACATCCTGCTTTCCGCAGTCATAGCCGTGATTCTGAATTATATGCTGGCTGATTTCTCACGCAGAAAGAAGTATGCAAATGAAGCGGCAGCGGCAGCCGCCATCTCCACATTTGCCGCAGCACAGGTGCTCGGCAGATCCAAAGCAGGCACCAGACGTGTCTATGATCCCCCGGCATCGGATGATTCATCATCCGGAAGTTCCGGCAGTTCTCATTCCTCCGGCGGGGGAAGTTCATCTTCCGGCGGTTCTTCTTCCGGTGGAGGCGGAGGACACCGCTTCTGAATTTCGTACAGATAGATTTGACAGTTTCAGAGGATACTATGGCAAGGAAAGAAAGAGTTACAATTGAGCAGTACCGCGAGGCACTGGATCAGGCAGCTCATGAAAAAGAACTGACCGGTGAAGACAGCAGTGCGACATGGATTCATGAAAGAATTGAGGATCCTTCTTATATGCGTGGATATAAGATTCTGCCTTCCTGCAGATGCAGCGCATGCGGAGGATATTCCAATTCACCGCGTCCTGTCTGTCCTTCCTGCGGCAGACGGATGATCAGATAAGACAGCTGTGCCGGATTCTCCGGCACTTTCAGGAGGCGGATATGATTGAACTGTTCGGAACGCTCGGTCCCGCATGTGCGGACCGGGAAATCATAGCGGAAATGCTGAAGCAGGGCATGCACGGCATGCGTCTGAATCTTTCACACGGCTCGCTGGAAAACAGCGGGAAAATGCTGGAGGAATACCGGGCGGCACAGGAAATGTGCGGAATCACTGCGGAGCTTCTGATTGATATGCAGGGACCGGAGCTGAGAGTAAATAAACCGTCTGAGCCTCTTGAAATGAAGCGGGGAGATCGGATCATGCTTTCCTGCAGTGACAGGGGAATCATCATTCCGGAATGCCTGATGCATGTCCTTGAAACCGGTGATGCCGTACTGATTGATGACGGCGTTATCGAACTTGCGGTCCTGTCCGTACAGCAAGAATGTGCGGAAGCAGAAGTTGTGCGCGGCGGAATACTGAAAGACCGCAAGAGCATCAAGGCGGTCAATAAGGATGTATACGGTCCGGTATTCACGGAAACAGATTATGAAAACATCCGCAATGCCGGACGATACGGTGTAACCGCGGTGATGCAGCCGTTTGTCAGAAACGGTGAAGATCTGAAGGAAGTCCGCAGAATCCTGACTGATAACGGCTGCGGAAATCTGCGCATCTTCGCAAAAATAGAAAGCCGGGAAGGCATGCGCAATCTCGAAAGCATCATTCCCGAGGCGGATATGATTGTGATCGCAAGAGGGGATCTCGGCAATGATATGCCGCTGTGGGATCTTCCTGCCGCCCAGAAATATATCGGGGAAAAATGCCTTCAGGCGGATGTCCCGTTTCTTGTCGTGACACAGATGCTTGCCAGTATGGTATCCAGTCCTGTACCGACGCGTGCAGAGGTATCCGACATCTTCCGGGCAGTAACCGAAGGTGCTTCCGCATTGATGGTGACCAATGAGACGGCCGCAGGAAAATATCCTGCAGAAGTCATCCGTTATCTTCATCAGACTGCAGAGAGTGCCGAAGCATGGATGCAGGGATCATTTTCCGTGCTGCAGGATCAGCCGGCAATCTTCTGAAATTCCACAAGATATCCGTCCGGGTCAAGAAGGAAAAAGGAGAATACCGGAAAGTCCGGATGTTTCTGCGGAGCTTTGTAAACCGTACATCTGTCCTTCAGAATCTCATATGCCTGAAGGACTTTTTCATTGCTTTCAAGGTTCAGGGAAAGACAGACACCTCCGGGACCGGAAAGCGGCTGCCTGCCGTCGGAATACCGGCAGAATCCCCAGTATCCGTAACCTGTGTCAAAGATATAAAGATTGTCCGACTGCTTCTGAAATACCGGAAGCTTCAGAATTTCATGGTAGAAATGATAAGTCTGCCCGATATCCGTGCAGGGAAGAAACACAACGCTGCTTTCAATTTTCATAAAATGCTCCTGTAAGTTAATCAAAGTATATCAGTCCCGGTGTATCCGGATGCGGAAAATATCATTCATGGCGATGCTCAGGTCACCGATCCGCACTTTCTGTGTGATTGGATCGGCAGATCGGACAATGTCCGTGACAGTCTCATAGCTCCCTTTGATCCCGCAGTCTTCATGATGCGGATCCGTGCAGGGAACATAGTATTCCACAGAGGCCAGCACTCTGTTTTTTTCTGCCTCCCGCCGTGTCTGTGTCAGCCGGTGCAGGGTGCGCAGCTGATCATTCAGCACAAGCATCTCATCCGGGGAAAGGCTGCGTCTGTTTTCGTAAACGATATCCTTGGACTGTACTTCTTCCTCAAATCCCTTCAGTGCCGCAAACGGCGCGAAGATCTTCGCCCGTTTTCCTCTCATCATTGCCGGATGGCGCAGGGAGAAGTAATCTCCGCGGTGCACAGGCCGTCCTTTTTTCATGACGGCGTCATATTTGAAATTACGCTGAATATTCTGTGTCATAGATCCTCCTATGCTTTGTGGCCTCCGATCTGTCCGTTTCTTTCCTTCAGTGTTCCTGCTTCCATCAGATTTGTGCCGCGCAGTACGGCGTTGGCCCCGTATTTTCTGCGGATCTGCCGCATTGCCTCCTGAAGGCGTTTTTCCCTGTCCAGACGGTCATAGTCCGTGAACAGATCCAGCTGCAGAATACCCGGATCCCTGAGCGTGTCCTCCGCCGCGATGCCAAGCCTGCGGATATAAAACCTGCGGTCAACTTTCAGATCAAACAGCTCCAGCAGGGCGGAGGTGATGACGGACAGGCTGTTTGTTCTGTTTCCGAACCGTGCTGTTCCTCCCGTGTGTTTCGGATGAAGCCGGTTGTAATAATCCAGTACAAGCGGACCGTTATAATCCCTGACATATTCAAGGGTAATGGGATCGAAGCTGATCCAGAACGAGACCGCTCTGGTTGTCAGATTCTTTGCATGCAGATCTGCGCAGAGCGTATCGATCATTTCCCGGAAGACAAGTCTTGCATCGGTGAAATCGTAAGGACGGGCGAGTACCTGGCCGACACTGACGCTGTGCGCAGATGATTCATAATTCTTGATGTCTGACATGCGTACCGGTTCAATCCCCCAGGCATGATCAATCAGAATCTCGGCATCGATGCCGAATACTTTATAAAGATCATCCTCATGGCTCTGGCTGAATGCAGCGACATCACCCATGGTAAACAGTCCGAGTCTGTTCAGCCGGGCTGCTTTGCCGGGGCCGATCTGCCAGAAGTCGGTCAGAGGCTGATGATCCCAGAGCAGGTATTTGTAGCTGTCCTCATCAATCTCGGCAATCCGGACGCCGTCCTTATCGGCTTTTGCCTTTTTGGCGACAATATCCATTGCGACCTTGGCAAGATACATATTTGTTCCGATACCGATTGTTGCTGTGATGCCCGTAACGGAAAGCACTTCCCGTATCATTGTGACGGCCATCAGATGGGCAGGGGAGATCTTCTGCTTTTCCGCTTCCTGTTCATACAGATGCAGATAAGGCGCCGCATCAATAAAGCACTCATCGATGCTGTAGACATGGATATCCTCCGGTGCCGCATAGTGCAGATAGATGGAATAGATCTGTGCGGAGATCCGTTCATATTCCGCCATTCTCGGCACGGCAATAATGTATCCGATGCGGCAGTGATTCTTTTCTTCATATTCCCGGATTTTCTGCTTTGCCTCAAACAGCCGCGGCCGGGAAGGGACACCGATTGCCTTGAGACTCGGTGATACGGCAAGACAGATGGTTTTGTCTGATCTGGACGAGTCTGCGACAAGCAGATTCGCTGTCAGCGGATCAAGTCCTCTCCAGACACATTCCACGCTTGCATAATAGCTTTTCAGATCACTGCAGATATATACGGAACTGCTGAATTCCACCGTCATCTCTGTTGCATGGCAGCATTTCTAAACGATTAAAAAGTTGCCTGTTATTCCTTTCTATGCATTTATTTTACATATATATTCTGTTTAAAATCAACTTAATGTTGCATAATGTGCAAAAGACGCAACTCTTGTGTCACTTGTGAAAAAATAATTTTTTATGAATTTACGGGAATTCGATCTTTTTTGGCAAATATTCTTAACAGGAGGAAATATCCTGTATGAGCAAAAAGAGGAAAAAGAATCAAAAGAACAATCCGCTTCGCCGCAATTTCAACGATATTCTGTTCAGGGCTATGTTCAGCAGAAAGCGGAATGTGATCCGTCTGTATCATGATCTTCATCCGGAGGATACTGATCCATTGAGTGAGACAGATATTGAAATAATGACACTCACAGGCAGGTATGTTTCCGGGGAGTATAACGATCTGTCTTTTTCTGTTCGAGGTACGCTGATGATATTAACTGAAGCACAGTCCATATGGTCGGAAAATATCGGCTTCCGCCTGATCGGGTATCTGTATAAAACGCTGAATACATATGTGCGAAAGACCGGACAGAACAGATACAATTCCATGCCGCTTCAGTTTCCGGTATGCGAGCTTGCGGTTATATATAGCGGAACAGATCAGATCGATGGAAAAGAAAAATATCTGAATTACCGGATCGAGAATCTTCCTGTTTCAATGAATATCAAAGTGATCACTCCTGAAAACAGCACAGGTATTATCAAAGTGTATATCAGGCAGTGTCAGATAATGCGCCAGCTCCGGAAAATGTATGGGGATAATCCGCAGGCGATTGTTGATGATTTTTTTACGATATGTGAAAATGAAGGTATCAGTGAAGAGTATCTGGAAGAATTCAGAGAGGAGATGAAACGGAATATGAGAGCATGGATGACGCAGGCGGAAGCATTTGACGAGTACGATGCATCAATGAAAAAACAGATAGCGGATGCAAAGGCAGAAGCAACAGAAAAAGCCGCATTGCTTGCATTAAAAGATGAGGAAAATGCAAGGTTAAGAGAAGAAATCAGAAGGCTGAAAAAGAATCAGAAGCAGTAAACAACAGTATCTGAAAACAGATAATTCAAAAAAACTGAATCAGGCGTATTTGACCATCAGAAGATAAACCAGCAAGAGGATCCGACCGTCCGTATTAATTGATTTTTCTGGTGTTTTTAATTTGCTCAGGAGGAGACAGACAATGAGAGCATGTATGACGCAGGCGGAAGCATTTGATGAGTATGATGCATCGATGAAAAAACAGATAGCGGATGCAGGAACAGAAGCAATGAATGCCAAAAAGGAAGCTGCTGAAAAAGCTGCATTGCTTGCACTAAAAGATGAAGAAAATGCAAGGTTAAGAGAAGAAATCAGAAGACTGGAAGAAGAATACAGCAGACTGAAGAGTAATCATGTGCCGGAATGATGCAGTATGTATCAATCGTGTGACACATGATCAGCCGTTCATCTCTGACTGCCGGCATTTTCCACAGTTTTCCACAAAAGTTATCCACAATTGTGGATAACTTTTTCAACAGCTGTCGGTTTCAGAGAGAGTTATAATTCTGCGGAGGGCAGCCGGCAGATGTGATGTGCAGCATGACCAAAACATATCCAAACCATGATATGATAAATACAGGAATCAGGGAGGTGTGCTATGAACGAATCCGCAAGACATTCCTTTGCCCTTGCCGGACTGGCATTGTTTCTGACAGTCGGTTTTGCTGTATTCAGCACCGGCAGACTGACAACATCGTATTTCGCATCCGTTTTCCACACGACTTCTGATCGCCCGGAAGCATCCTCGTCCGCTTATACGGTATCCGGCTCGACGGCGGTCCCGGCATATTCTTCTTCGGGAACTTTTGAGACGGTTTCTTCCGGAAACTGAGTTCTGACAGGATGAAATCATTGTCTGTTTATGATATGATCTCATTGTTCTTGAGGACCCTTAGCTCAATGGTCAGAGCTATCGGCTCATAACCGATTGGTTGTAGGTTCGAGTCCTACAGGGTCCACCATGGCACTTTACAGCAGGAGTATTCCTGCTTTTTATGTACGAAAAAGCGGGAATCAATCCCGCTGATGCTGTGATAATTCCTGCATGATCCGGACCCCGGAAGATGTGCCGATGCGCTCAGCACCTGCTTCAATCATTTCCAGTGCGGCGGAAAGGGTGCGGATGCCTCCGGCCGCCTTAACCCTGACGTACGGTCCGGCATGCTGTTTCATCAGCCGGACATGCTCCGCTTTCGCTCCCGCTGTGCCGAATCCGGTGGATGTTTTGATGTAATCCGGCTGTATTTCCGAAGCGATTTTTGAAAGCGCAATGATCTCTTCTTCGCTCAGATAACATGTTTCAAAGATAACCTTGCAGATGACGTGATGTGATCTGCAGAGGGATACCATCTGTTTCATCTCTTCACGGATATAATCCGTATGGCCTTCCTTCAGTTCGGTGATATTGATCACATAGTCAATTTCATCCGCACCGTTTTCAATCGCATCGCGCGCTTCAAACACCTTGACGGCAATGGTCTGCTGGCCGAGAGGGAAACCGGCTGCCGCTCCCACATGGACATCGCTGTTCTTCAGAAATTCATGACAGAGATGTGTCTGGCATGAATTGACCGCGGTCATCCTGAAATGATACTGCATTGCTTCCTCACAGAGCTTTTTCATATCCGCATAAGAAGCGTCCGCATGCAGATTGGTGTGATCGATCATCTGTGCCAGAACATCTTCGGAAATCACATTACAGTTCCTCATCACTCAGCTGCAGGGACATCTTTGCAAGACGTTCCCAGAAATTTCTTCTCATCCTGTCTGTAAATCCGTAATCGGTGATGCTGTGGGTTGTAATGTGATTCAGATACAGTCCGGTAATATAGTGATCAAATCCGTTGGAAATCGTTGCCAGGGTTGTTGTCTGCTTGTTCACGGAACCGTAGAATTCGGAATACAGCTCTGCCGGTTCGAATACGATGGAATATTCATCGGAAAGAATCAGCTGGCAGATCCGGTATTCGCTGATGATCTCCATCGGATCCAGTTCACGGCTGTGGGGATTGAATCCGCCCTTGTCCTTTTTCGGAAGCAGGCGGCGTTCGAGTACCTGTACTTCCTGCGGCGTCATCTGATCCTGCGGCGGGAATACGGCGTCTCCGATTTCTCTCGGTCCTTTTTCGATGGGAAGGATTGTCTCCCTGTAGCGGAAGTGATCAATGGGATGCAGATTGTTCTGATGAGCCATCTGACGTTCGAATTCCGCTATGAGTTTATCGCCGAGCACGGCAATCTGATCATATTCCTGATTCTCCCTGACAAAATGCGGCGATATATCTCCGGCCGGACCGAGCAGGAAAGTGAAGAATTCACCCGGATATTTTTCGGAGAGTTTCTGAATGCAGTATCCCGGATATTCCGAAGTCATCGGCGGGGCAAAGAGCTTCTTGATGGTCGGGTGACAGTTATGTATCAGAATGGTTCCGATCCGCTTTCCGTCCCCGTAGAAGGAAAGCGTCTCCGCATACAGATGATTGGCGACATGCTTCAGATCAGCCTCTCTGCTTTTTCCGACCTTGTCAAAGTAGTGATAGTTATAGGAATAGGAGACTTCATTGTATTCCTTCATTTCGACTTTTCCGATGTTTTCCATGATCCGCTTCATCAGGAATTCACGCCATGCCGGATCGGTTGTGACAAACGGCGTGACATGGGCATGGGTTGCGGATACGACCATGTCGATTTCTTTTCCGAGCAGTGCTTCCGTATTTGCCTTGATTTCATCGCGGTATGCCTGCCATACCTCAACGACATCAATGGATACATGATACCAGGGCTTCTGATTTTCCGGTTCAATGACCAGTACACGGCAGTGCAGCGCATCCGCGCTGTCCGCGGTTTTTTCTTTCAGCGTCATTACCTGAACCGGGAAGTCCGGAGTTATTTCAAATTGTCTGAATCCGATTTTCATCATAATGAGTTATCCTCCGGTTTCAATCATAGCATCGGCAGAGTCAATGATTCTTTCATGAATTCAGTTTTCGATGATGCACAAAAAGGAAAAAGAAAACCGGGAAACCCGGCTTTCGAAAGGGGACTTACATGTTTCCGATCCAGAGAGGGGAATTGATTTCCTTCAGATGATCCTGGAATTCATTTGTTCCATAGAATACATCCCTCTGATTGATCAGTTCGATTTTGTTGTCGATGACCCACTGGCGCATGCGCTTGCATGCATCCAGTTCTTTGCAGCGGTGCAGATTGCAGGAGGATTCCCTCATAATATGATCATCCGTGAATCCCGGATGGCCGCCGATCCGCCAGATCTGATCGTCATTTTCCCACACGACCGCAGTCATCTTTCCGTACGGATCATATTTGTCAAAGTTTTTCAGATCATATGTGTCGCTCGGCCCCCCGACGAAGTTTTCGCCGTCCCACTGCCGGAAGTGCAGATGTTCATACTTCGGATCACCCGGATTCCGCGGGCTGTCATACCAGAAATTATGCGGGATATTCAGTTCATTCAGCACATCCCTGTAGGCGCGCTCCAGATCATTGCAGTCTTCTTCCATTCTGCAGGAAGCACTGTCCGGATAGTGTCCGACAATGGATCTGCACAGTTCCGCTTCCGCCATGAATTCCCGGTAAGCATCATCATATGTTGCTTCCTTCATCAGATATTGCTTTCTGTGTCTCCATTTAAATCGTCCTTCTTCGTCCACCATGGAAGGCACATCTTTTCCCAGTACCGGTGATTCCCAGAGATGGCGGTGCCATCCGATGGAAATCCAGGGATGATCTTTCAGCCATAACAGTGCCTGCACCGTATGCGGGGAGTCAAACATGACATCCGCACTGCTTGCAATACCCTGATCAAATGCCTGATAAATGCCGAGGTCAAAAGCTTCCGTATACCCGACGTCATCAGCTCTGTAAACAAGACGTTTTCTCATTTCGCATTCCTCTTTTCTCACCCTCATTATAGAAGGCAAAACATCCGGGCATGTTTTCATCTTTTGAGCTGATTCTGTTCATTCTGCGGAAGAAAGCGGTATTCACTGATGAGCTGTTCTGCTTTCCGGATTGTCCGCTCTGTAAAGAACTGTCTGATTGTATCGCGTTCCGTCTGCTGATCAAGCAGGTGCGCACAGAGATGGATCAGCCTCTGATGTTCATAGTATTCCGAAAGATATTTCATGAATTCCCTGTATCTGCTGTTATCCTGATATGCCTGCACCATACGTTCTTTCTGCAGGCTGATTTCTTTGATTTCCGCTTCAATGGAGTTCATTGAATGTCACTCTGCACAGATTCAGCTCTCTGTACGTATAATCCGCAAACAGTTTTCTGCCTGTGCCGGACACATCCGGCGCAAAGTAACGGTCCGCGGTTTTCATCGGAATTCCGTTCATGACCGCGACGGCATAAATCAGTGCCTGCCGGGCTTCAGATTCTTTCCGGAGCAGATACAGGGAGAACCTGCTTTCTTCGTCTTCCGGGTCATAAAGGGCGGATTCTCTTTCAAATTGCTCATTTGCGGCATTCAGATGTTTCTGCAGCATTCCGAGCTTCTGTTTTCTGTTTTTCATATCGTTTCCTTTCACAGCGGACAGCCGGTGCATGCATCAGGAGGAAAGTTCATCCGGCTGCCCGCAATTAACAAAGGGGAGAAGAAACGGGATACAGCATCTCCGGATCATTGAATTTGTAAAAAACAGGGATTATTAAAGCTTCTGAAATGATTAGATAGACATACAGAAAGGAAACAGCAGATGAAACAGTATTATGAAAAGATCTGTCAGGAAGATCACGTCCCGGAAGATGTGCTGAGATCCATCCGGCAGGTATTTGACACGGAAAAGAAAGCACGGAAATACCGCAGGAAAATCATGGAAGATCACGGGATTTCCGTATGCAGTCTGGAATCACTGGTCAACAATGAAGCCGGAAGCCGGGTGATGGAACCGGCGGATCAGACGAAGGATACCGAGAAGGAAGTGCAGCGCAGAATCCTGTGCAGCGCACTGCGCCGGTGCATTTCCCGTCTGAAGCCGGAGGATGCATTTCTGGTAATTGATTATAGTTTCCGCCGCATGCCGGTCAGGGAAATATGCATAAAGTATCACATCTCAAGAGGGGCGGTGTACAAGCGTCTGGAGAGAATCTGCAATGAACTGAGAGAACTGATGGAACAGGAATACGGCAGGCCGGATTTTTCCGTCTTCTCATGAAAAAAGGAAGAGATGCTCTTCCTCAGATCAGTCCGAGATGGACAAATGCATTGTACAGCCCGTCTTCATCCGTACCGGTGGTAATATAATCCGCCGCATCTTTTGCGGACCGGGAACCGCTGCCCATGGCAACGGCGTAACCGCACAATTTGAACATCGGGATATCAACCGCTTCATCCCCGAACGCAATGGTATCTTCCGCGGAAGCGTTCAGGTGCTTCAGCAGGACATGGATGGCGTTGGCTTTATTCACGCCCTGCGGGCTCACATCGCCATGCGAGCAGTTCGGCGCATCGCCGCCCCAGCATCCCACATGCAGGGATGGGAATTCCTTCTGCGCAGCCAGATAATCCTCCCAGCTGTTCAGCCGGAAGCTGATCTTGTTCACATCATCACGGTAAAGATCCGCATGATAGATCATCCGTTCAAAGAACGCGCCGTACTGCGGTTCCCGTCCGTACTTCTTCCGGTATGCCTCGTAAGATACTTCCCTGTAGCGCTCTGAAGCATACAGGCCGCTGTTTGCCTCAAGATAGAATTCCATATGTCTTTCATGGCACCAGTCGACCACATGACGGCATTCTTCCGCACTGAGTTTCTGATGCATGATGACATTGCCGTGATCTTCGACATAGCATCCGTTTCCGCCGATCATGCCGTCCAGTCCGATCGCCCAGATATCTTCATATACTTCGGCTCTGGATCTGCCGGTGCAGATATAGGCACGGTGTCCGTTTTCCCGTGCTTTGCGGATTGCCTGTACGGCGGAAGAAGGAGGAACATTATGCACCGGAGAGCAGAGTGTTCCGTCCACATCGATAAACAGTATTTTTCCCATTGTCAGCTTTCTCTCTTTCAGAAATGATTATACGGTACATTGCGCCAAACGGCATCTGATGAACTTTTCTGTTGCCCCGTACGGTTTTCCCGTGTACTCTGAAATCAGGAATATATGAAACAGAACATTGCATCATAATTGCATAAGGAGGCACAGAATATGGCGGATGTCTTCAGAAACCACGAAGTGAAGGAACATCATCTGCTTCTGGATGAGAACGGGGAACTGCGGGAACCGGGATGGTCGCGCTCACTGATTCAGAAGTACAGCAGAAACATGATCAGAGCACCGAAATGGAGGATCAAGGAATGGGATTATTATCTGGTCCTGTCGGATTCCTTCGCCGGCGCATTTACCATTTCCGATGACGGCTATATCGGCCTGCAGTCCGTTTCCCTGCTTGTTTTCAATGATCATCCATGGGAACATACGGAAACGGTGCTGAATGCATTCCCGATGGGAAAGCTGAAACTGCCTGAGGATTCCTCGGCAGGCGATACGGTTTATGAAGACGAAAGGCTGCAGATGCGCTTTGCCGTATCGGAAGGAACGAGGCATATCACATGCCGGTTTGAAAACTTTTATGAAAAGAAGCCGTTCTCCTGCGATATCGTACTTGCCCAGCCTCAGATGGATTCGATGGTGATCGCGACGCCATGGGATGAGAAACATGCATTCTACTATAATCAGAAAATCAATACGATGCGCGCTTCCGGCTGGATGGAATATGACGGCGTCCGGTATGAGTTCCATCCGGAAACGGACTTCGGCACGCTGGACTGGGGCAGAGGCGTCTGGACGTATGACAACACCTGGTACTGGGGATCCGGAAACTGCGATCTTGACGGGAAAGCATTCGGATTCAATATCGGATACGGTTTCGGCAATACATCAGCCGCGACTGAGAATATCCTGTTCTATGAAGGCAAAGCGCATAAGCTGGATGATGTGGAATTCCATATACCGAAGAACATCATGGATTACTGGCTGTTCACTTCTTCGGACGGACGTTTTGAGATGCGCTTTGTGCCGGTGCTGGACAGGGCGGCATGCCTGGATTACAAACTGATTGTGTTCGATCAGCATCAGGTATTCGGCAGGATGAGCGGACAGGCAATACTGGATGACGGGACAGTGATAGAAGTAAAGGACATGATGTGCTTTGCGGAGAAAGTGCATAACCGTTACTGATCAATGAGCGGGGGGTAATATTCCTTCCGCTTTTCCTCAGCGGATGGAAAGCATGCAATTCTGTTATAATCCCAATGTACGGAGTCATTCAGACACAGGGAGAAATGATATGGTGCGCCAGTTCGGTGCATTCAATATAGTCGGGTGAAACTCCCGACCCGGTAATCCGTAGCGGGGAGCCGGTATCCAGCCTTGGAGCCGAAGC
>SVBN01000017.1 GCA_015058875.1 Erysipelotrichaceae bacterium
CCATCGCCACCGGGGCAATCAGATCGGCCATTTCTCCGCCGGTCGCAACACCGACCGAACCGATACTGCCGACATATTTCCCGATGACCGCAAGATCCACCATGCTGTAGAACTGCTGGATCAGATTGGTCAGAACAATCGGCATTGCGAACACCAGGAGTTTTTTAAATATGCTTCCTTCGGTCAGGTCGTTTCCGACTCTGCCCTGTTTTCTCATTGCTGTCATAACGTCACTTCCTTCACGCGATACAAGTATATCTTTCCCGGATGTCAGCTCAGTGTCTGAACCTTCTTCTGAAATGACGCAATTTCTGGAAATTAATGCACTCTGTTTCAGAGAAACCGCAAAGATCTGTCTTCAGACAGTCATAACGTTTTGCATTAGCCTTCACAGGCCGATACAATATGCAAAAGAGCAGAAAGGAGACCGTATGAACCATTCTGTTTCCATATGTCCCTCCGGGGATTCAGCCATCCTGATTCAGACTGAGCAGACACTGGATCCCGCAAATATCGCTTTCATCGGCGCTGCCGCATCATCTATCCGTGAAGCCCGCATCATCGGCATCACCGATCTGATTCCGGCTTCATGCTCGCTGATGGTATGCTACGATCCGACCGTCGTATCTTACCGGGAGCTGAAAAAGCAGCTGGAAAGCGCACTGACGGAAAATACAGACAGTACTGCGCATGTGCAGCGGCGGTTTGTGATTCCGGCGGTCTACGGCGGAGTGTACGGTCCGGATCTTGCACGGATCGCAGAGGAAAAAGGACTGAGCTGTGAAGAAGTGATCTCCATTCACACATCCGCATATTATCCGGTATATATGATCGGCTTCCTGCCGGGATTTCCGTATCTCGGCGGACTGGATGAGCGCCTGCATGCAAAGCGTCTGGAAGAACCGCGCCTGAAAATCCCCGCGGGTTCGATCGGGATCGCCGGCTCCCAGACAGGCATTTACCCGATGGAGTCGCCGGGCGGCTGGAACCTGATCGCCCGCACACCGGTCAGAATCTTTGACCCCTCAAAGAAAGAGCCGGTGCTGCTGAGAGCTTCGGACCTGGTCCGCTTTATGCCCGTCAGTGAAAAGGAATTTGAAATGATGGAACAGGCGGTCAGGGACGGAAAGGATGTCTGCATCGAAGAGAAAGGAGACGCATCATGGGAATCCGGATTATAAAAGGCGGGATGTTCACAACCGTGCAGGATCTCGGAAGAACCGGATGCCAGGATCAGGGATTCCATGTATGCGGCGTCATGGACCGCAGGTCCTTCCGCATCGCAAACCTTCTGCTGGACAATCCGGAGAATGAAGCGGTGCTGGAATGCACGCTGATCGGACCGGTGATCGAATTCACTTCGGAAATGATCATTGCGATTGCCGGCGGAGACTTCCGGCCGAAAATCAATGATCAGCCGGTTCCGATGTATCAGGCGCTCTATGTCCGCAAGGGAGACGTGCTGAAGCTGTCCTCGGCGGTTACCGGAAGAACCTGCTATATCGCATTCTCAAACTACCTGCAGATCCCGGTTGTCATGGGCAGCCGTTCCACCGATACCATGAGCGGCATCGGCGGCTTCAAGGGCAGAAAGCTGGAGGACGGCGATTATATTGAAGAGCGCATCAAGCGCAGAAAATACCTTCCCTGGTTTCTTTCAAGGAAGCTTGACCTCCATGAATTTGAAGAAGGAAGAAAAACCATCCGGGTCATTATGGGGCCGCAGGATCACATGTTCTCTTATCAGGGCATCTCATCATTTCTGAACGGTGAGTATACCGTGACCGGAAACTTTGACCGCATGGGCATGCGGCTCGAAGGTCCGTTCATCGAGTCCCGCTCCGGATCGGATATCATATCGGACGGCATCTGTGCCGGTGCCATCCAGGTGCCGGACCACGGCAAACCGATCATCATGCTGGCGGACCGCCAGACCACCGGAGGCTATGCCAAGATCGCAGCGGTCGCATCCGCCGATCTTCCGAAGCTTGTTCAGTCACGGATTTCCGACCGGATTCATTTCCGGAAAATCTCCGTCGAACAGGCGCAGTCGCTGATCATGCAGGAACAGACTGAATTCCAGCAGATGCGTGATCGGATTCATCAGCCATGCCGCGAAGTGCTTGATGTGCGGCTGACCGCAAAGCGCATGGACAGACTGTTTGACGGACAGTAAGGAGTGAATATTCTATGGAACTTGATCAGATTGAAAAACTGATTCGCATGCTGGAGAATTCCTCCCTGAGCGAACTCAGCATTAAAGACGGTGATTTCAAAATCACCATGGCAAAAGGAAAAGATACTGCCGCACCGGCAGCGGAAGAAGTCCGGGAAGCTCCGGCAGAGAATGCCGTCACGAATATTACCAGTCCGATTGTCGGAACATTCTATTCCGCTTCCGGTCCCACAATCCCTTCCTACGTCCGGACAGGCGACCGGGTTCACGCCGGAGATACCGTATGCATTATCGAAGCGATGAAGATGATGAATGAAATCCAGGCGGACTTTGACTGCGAGATACTTGCCGTGCTGGTATCCAATGAACAGAAAGTGGAATACGGACAGCCGCTGTTCCGTGTCAGGAAACTGTAATATGACTGACTTCAGGCGCGTGCTGGTCGCAGCCAGAGGCGAGATTGCCGTCCGCATCATCCGGGCACTGCGCGATCTCGGCATTCCCTCCGTCGCCGTCTATTCCACGGAAGACGCTTCAGCCATGCATGTGCGGCTGGCGGATTACCGTGTCTGCATCGGTGAAGGCAGCGGACGGAATTCCTATCTGAATATGAACAACATTATCATGGCCGCCAGAAACTTCGGCTGTGACGCGATACATCCGGGCTACGGATTTCTTTCCGAAAACCCGGAGTTTGCCGCAAAATGTGCGGAAAACGATCTGGTATTCATCGGCCCTTCCGCTAAGACGATTGTTCGGATGGGCGACAAGTCGCAGGCAAGGGAGATGATGAAGCAGGCCGGCGTTCCGGTTGTGCCGGGGAGTGCCTGCGTGCATACGCCGGCGGAAGCACTTGCGGCATCACAGGAGACCGGATTCCCGCTGATGATCAAGGCGGCGCTCGGCGGCGGCGGAAAAGGCATGCGGGAATGCTTCTCGGAAGAAGAGTTTGAATCCTGCTTTACCATTGCCCAGTCCGAGGCGGTCAACGCCTTTGCGGATGATTCCATGTATCTGGAAAAACTGATTCTGAAACCGCGCCATGTGGAAGTGCAGATTCTTGCCGGCAATGATGGAAATATCCTGGTGCTGGGAGACCGCGACTGTTCCGTACAGCGAAACCATCAGAAGCTGATAGAGGAATCTCCGAGTCCGGCAATCAGCGATGAGACAAGGAACCGCATGTTTGCGGACGCCCGCAGAGCTGCCGCAGCCGCGGGATACACCGGGGCCGGGACCGTTGAGTTCATTGCGGACGATCGGGAAAATTATTACTTTCTGGAAATGAACACCCGGATCCAGGTGGAGCACGGCGTAACGGAAATGCAGACAGGCATTGACATTGTACGCGAACAGATCCGGATTGCGGAAGGATATCCCTTTTCCTTCAGCCAGGAAGAAATCTCCATGAAGGGACATACCATTGAATGCCGCATCAATGCCGAAATACCGGAAAAGGGATTTATTCCGAGCCCGGGCACCATCACCCGGCTTCATCTGCCGGGAGGAATGGGTGTCCGCGTGGACACCGCATTGTATACCGGATATACGGTCCCTTCGGAATATGATTCCCTGATTGCCAAAATCATCGTGCACGGGGAAAACCGCGAACATGCGATCATGAAGATGCGGACGGCGCTGGATGAAACCGTGATCGGCGGCGTCGATACCAATCTGGATTTCCAGTATAAGATTCTGCATTCACAGGTATTCTGCGACGGGAAAGCGGATACCGGATTTGTCATTTCATTTGCGGAAGGAGGCGGACATGAAAATTGACCTGAACAGCGACCTCGGCGAGAGCTTCGGTACCTGGAAGACAGGAAATGATGCGGAGCTGATCCCGCTGATCACTTCCGCCAATATTGCCTGCGGATTCCACGCCGGGGATCCCTCCGTCATGCTGGAAACGGTGCGTACCGCCCGTGAAGCCGGCATTTCCATCGGTGCCCATCCCGGCTTTCATGACATCGAGGGCTTCGGCAGAAGAAATATTGCCGTATCCCCGGATACGGTCTATGCCGAAACGCTGTACCAGCTCGGCGCCCTGAGCGCGGCCGCCAAAGCCGCCGGCATGACTCTTCAGCATGTCAAGCCGCATGGCGCGCTGTACAATATGGCCGCAAAGGACATCAGGCTTGCGGATGCGGTATGCCGGGCTGTGCGGGATTTTGATCCGGATCTGATCATGCTCGCTTCAGGATCGGGAGAACTTTACAGAAGTGCCGTAAAACTCGGTCTCAGGGCAGCCGCCGAAGTATTTGCGGACAGAGGATACAGCGATGACGGCACATTGGTGCCGCGCGGCATGCCCGGCGCAATGATACATGATCCGCTGGCAGCTTCTGAAAGGGTCGTCCGGATGATCCGGGAGCACAAAGTCACTTCCGCAGCCGGAAAAGAAATTGAGATCCGCGCCGATTCCGTCTGCGTGCACGGGGACAATGAAAAAGCCCTGGAATTTGTCAGGGCTCTGAGAACAGCACTTATATCGGAAGGAATTGAGATCGTTCCATTGAATCAGATTGTCTGAAACCGGAGAAACTCCGGTTTTTTATCTGAAGCAGTAATCCTGCAGATATCTGCCGACGCCGCCTTCCGCAACCGGAACATCCGTGAGAGCATCCGCCGCAGCCCTGCAGGCATCGGATCCGTCCGAAAGACATACGCCCCAGCCGGCGGCCTGAAGCAGAGGGATATCATTTTCCATATCACCGAAAGCAATCGTCTCTTCCATCGGAATATTCTGCCTGCGGGCATATTCACGGAGCGCCCAGCCTTTGTTTACACGCGGATCCATGAACTCCACCGTCCCGCGGAATGTCCGGACCGCATCCCAGGCGTCAGAGCGGTGTGCATTGACAACCGCCATTACCTCTTCTTCAATCTCCGGCCGGTAGCGCACTTCGATCTTGCCCGTATCATATCTGCTCAGCCGTTCGATATCCCCGATGATGACATTGGAATGGTTGCGGGCGATGGAGCTCTGCATGAAGTCATCCATCCGCAGTGCGCATACCTGATCATATCCTTTTTCATATACGATGGCATTGATATCAAGCGGCGCAAGGAAGGTCAGTATTTCCCGTGTCAGTTCTTTTTTCAGCAGGAAAAAGTGCTCATATACGTCTGTTTCCTTTGTCCAGAGATCGCCGCCGTTCATCCCGATCGCAAAGTCAAATGCAAAAGGCAGATTCCATTCCATGCTCTTTTCCACGGTTCTGTGATCCAGCGGTCTGCCGGTTGCCACGCCGATCCTCACGCCGTCTTCGTGAAGGCGGATCAGCGCCTTCCTCGTTTCTTCATGCATGGCCTTGCCTTTATCCACCAGCGTGCCGTCAATATCAGCCGCAAAAATGCTTATCTTACCGATCATTTCTATCTTCCTCTTTCTGCTGTCTGCGGATCTCCCTGCGCCATTGGGAAGGCGTCATACCGTATTCCCGGTGGAACATTTCCGAATAATAGCTTGTACCTGGGAACCCGCACAGCCCGGCAATCTCTGTTACCGAACGGTCCGTATCTTCCAGCATATCCGCCGAATACTTCAGACGGCACAGCATCAGATACCTCACCGGAGACTGATGCACAAGCGAGTTGAAGATGATATTGCAGGTGCTGGAGGATACATGTCCGGCATCCGCAATATCCTGCAGAGTAATCCGGTTTCCGTAGTTTTCCTGAATAAAGCCGATCATCTGTTTCAGCGAACTCATATGATGGCTGTCCGGCACCCGTTTTCTGTCTTCTTTCTCTCTGTGATCATACAGAATTTTCCAGACACGGAAAATACTGCTTTCGATCATCAGCGGCATACTGTCGTTTTTCTTCTGATCCTCTTCATAAATCAGCCGGACAGTATCCAGAATCTCTTTCTGCCAGGGAATATCTTTGGAGAGATGAATAAATGTCATATTCGGATCATTGATCACCGGCGCGACAAACGTCTTTTCAATATACTCGTTGGCGCACAGCAGGATCGGATGAAAACGGACATAGATAAAATCCCGGTCACGTGATTTTCCGGTATGAATCTGACGGGAATTGATGAAGTATCCGTCCCCTTTCTGAATGACAAACTGTTCTCCCGCAACATCCATAATGGACTCACCGCGCGTCACGACAGCCATTTCAATATCATTGTGCCAATGGGGAATTCCCATCACGACGCTGTGGCTGATCCTGGTACTGCTGGAAGTCTGATACGGAACCTCGGGATGCTCGTAATGAATCTGTTCGTAGTCCTTGGTCAGAATATTATCTGTAATATATGTTCCTTTTCTCTTCGGCATAACTTAATTATAACAATCTTTCGAATATTAAAGGAATATTGTTATATAAATGCCGCTGATTATTATAGAAATATTGTTTTTCAGAGAATATTCTTATTCTGTAAAAGAAATGTTCCGTAATCTGCCGTCCCTCCATAACCGCAGGATTGCGAACAGTGTGATGGAGAAAGATCCGCAACCCTCTCAGGAAGACCCGCGGATCTTTCTTCGTTTCAAAAACCCGGTTTCTTTTCAGATTCCGGGTATGCTTTTACAAAATGATTTTCTTCCCGTCCGCCGCAGAACTGTAAGCAGCTTCCAGGATTTCCGCATATTCGCGTGCATCGGAAATGGAAACACCGGAATTGCTGAGGGGATCCCTGCCGATGATATCGTTCGGAAGATTATCCGCAATCATCTCAATGAAGTAGCGGACATGACGCTTCGGTGCTTCGGGCAGCTGTTCTCCTTCAAACGATGACGTTCCTTCGGCTGTATGAATCACAAGCTTCTGAACCTCGTTTCCGCCGGGCAGATTGATCACCTCCGCCCATCCTTTTGTGCCGTAGATCATGGTATGCGCGCTGTTTCCGCCGCTGACCCAGGAGGCGTTCATTGTGACGATCTTTCCCGGATAGTGCATGATGACAGCCGCATTGTCCTCCATCCTGTTCTTCTTCGCGTCTTCCGTAAAGCATTCCAGATCCGCATATACAGACTCCGGTCTTCCGAACAGATAATGGACCACATGCAGAGCATGTCCGCCGATATCCGCCATGATGCCGCCGAGCGCGGTTTCCCTGTTCCATACCGGAGGGTGTCCGGGAACGACCGCACGGTCTACCGCAATTCTGACATCACCGCCGGTAATCTCCCCGAGTTCCCCTGCCTCAATTCTGTTTTTCAGACCGACAATGCCGTTGCGCACAAACGGATCCGACATATAGAATTTCACACCGGACTGCTCAACGGCTTCCGCCATTGCCTTTCCGTCTTCCGCATTCACTGCCAGCGGCTTCTCCAGGAAGATATGCTTCCCTGCCTGTGCCGCTTTGATCACAAGATCTTTCTTGAATGCATTCGGTGCGGTAATCACGACCGCATCACATAAGGCGAACACTTCCTCCGGCGTACGGCAGAACTGCACATTGCCTTCCTTCGCCGTTGTCTCTGCCTTTGCCGGATCATCCGACCAGATGGCTGCGGCTTCGGATTCTTCAAATCCGTTGATCAGATTGATGAATTTCAGGGTATGACCTCTTGTGCCGAGGAATCCGACTCTGATGGTTTCCATATTACCTTTTCCTCCATATGCTCATATTGCCCGGCAGATGCGCTTCTGAGCTGACTGCCTTTTCTTCATTCAGTGTTCCGTCTTCATTGACCGGAAAACAGACAATGTTTCCGGACACATTATTCATGCAGAACAGGAAGTGATCAGACAGATACAGTCCTCTTGGATTTTCTCCCTGACAGGATATACGCTGCACTTCTTCCATATACCCGCTTCCGTCTGTTTTCAGTACAACGATCTCATTGGAATAACGCAGTCCCGCATACAGCCGTGTACCGGAGGCATTCAGCGCAAGATCCGACGCATTCGGTCTGCGGTATGATTCATCGCCGACTGCCAGTTTCTGAATCAGTTTCAGTTCACCGTTCTTTCTGTCATACGCATAGGAACAGATGCCCGGCCAGTTCTCGTTGTTTTCAAATACGACGTTCGTCTGCGGATGAAATACGGTATAGCGCGGTGCCGTATTCTCTTCCGTCTTTGTCTCCTGCAGGAATTCCAGCTTTCCGCATGTGATCCGGAACGTTACGATTCTGTCCATTCCCTTGTCGCAGGCAAGAAACATCTCTCCTGAAGGATCCGCCATGACGTTATGAAAATGCGGAAAGACGCGTTTCCCCGAGATCACTTCGGAATCAAAGATCAGCGCATCCGCAAGACCGGAAACGGATCCGTCTTCATTCAGGGAAAACAGATTCAGGGAAGACTGGTCATAATATATTTCCGTCACCGGTTTCCCGTCTCTGATATATGCGTGCCTGATGGCTTTGGAAGAGGAATGATTGGATGCCGCAAGATATTTTCCTCCCTTAACCGGCCACAGATAACTGGTCTTCGGATTCGATGTTTCCGTATAGGAAAGCACATCTCCGAATGATCCGTCTTCATTCAGCCGGACGGCAAACACTCCGCCGGTCTCTGCACCGTCAATCGTTCTTCCGCCTTCATCGGTGATGTAAAGAATCCCTTTCTCTTCATCCAGATACTGTGCCCCTGCCGCAATCTCTTCGAGAATTGTCTCCTGCAGTTCCAGTTTTCCCGTCTCATCGTCAAACAGATACCTGCTCACGCCTTTCGGCTCCGGCCGGAATGTCCAGCTGCCGGCATATGCGCTGTATTTCATCTTTCTTCCTCCGCTTTTCCGTTTTCATTGTATCTGTGCAAAAGAAAAACATTCTGCCGAAAACTGCGCCCGGAGAAACGCAAACAGAATGAATCTCATTAATCTACTGAAGTCCGCGGATCAGATGGCGTATCTTCACGCCGTCCTTTTCACTGTATTTATGCAGATCGATAAACCAGTTCCGCTTCCAGAACTTTTCCGCTGCCGGGAATCCTTCCGGCACGCCGGTCTGGGCCCAGACAAAACCGCATGAGGCAAATGCATCCAGCATGTCTCTCAGGATTTCCGATCCGTAGCTGAATCCCTGCAGGTCTTTCTTAATCATAAAGGAATCAATCCAGACAGTATCCATCCGCGGATACTGCAGGATGACATTTGCGATTCCGACAAGATCGGGATCACGGAACGCCACAAAGAAACGTGTCTGACCGTCGCTTGCCATCGCCTCCCGGTGAATGGATTCCATGGTCACTTCGGAATTCAGATAATCAAAATAGTCTTTGTTCTCATTGTAAAGGTCAAAGATTTCCTTATAGTGTTCTTCCGTAATATTCTCCACATCATAGATGGAAGAAAGATCATGGCAGTCAAACGAAAACTCCGGAATCTGTGTTCCTTCGATCAGCACCAGGGCAATATCATGTCCGTCATCCGTTCTGCGGATTTCTTCGCAGATCTCATCATATGCGGACTCCAGCACCCGGGCGGAAACATCCGCATGTTCCCAGATCAGCGTCAGACCCCTGACGCCGTACAGAATTTTATCCAGTTCTGTTTCCTGACTGTCCAGAAGGTAGGCAAGCTGTCCGCAGAGTTCCTCTCCGGTGGAAAAGGTATAGCCGGTAATTGTAATTCTGTTCTTCTCTTCTTCCATAATCCTGTATCTTCCCTTAATGCAATCATACACGAAACAGCATATGCACAGACATCATTTCTTTCCGTAAAGACTGTGATTCCCGTGCATCTTCTGAAACAGAAGAAAAACCGGTTCCTTCTTCATGAAAGAACCGGCTGTGAATACTGTTCTGTATTTCCGGAAATCATCTGCCTGCGCTGTCTTTTCCGTATTTCTGCAGTCTCAGCACTGTCATTCCGGCAGCTGCACAGAGGACAATCCCGCACAGGAATACCGGCTTGAAGCTGCCGCTCAGGTCGTAAACATATGGAATAACCGCACCGGATGCGGCACCGACCAGTCCGTTGATTGCCTGCATGCGGCTGAGTCTGTCACGGTATTCTCCCTTTCCGTAGAGATCCAGATACAGCAGTGACGGTACAGTCATGCCGATGGCGTAGGTCATTCCGAACATCACAGACGCAAGGTACAGAAGCGGACGTACGGAACTGAACGCAAAGAACAGGAACATCGAACATGCAGTAACACAGGTAAACAGGAAAGCTGCCCGGTAAACACCGAATTTATCCGCCAGGGTGCCGAGCAGAAGTTTTCCGCTCAGATTGCCGATCATGGCAAGGCTTGTCAGCAATGCACCGGTCTCAATGGTATAGCCGATCGTCTGGGCGAATGTCGGAAGCTGCTGGTTCATCTGAATCAGGGAACCGGGACCGACAACCGCAACCAGCGTCATCAGGAATACCGATGCGGGAAGCACACGCTTCATGGCTGTATCCGTACTTTCGGATACTGATTTCCTTTCATCCGCTTCGGACACACCGTACGGCTGTTCTCCGATTTCCTTCGGATCCTTGATCAGGAAGAAATAAGCAGGCAGAACAATCAGAACAAATCCGATGATCCCCATGATCACCGCGGTTGTTCTCCAGCCCAGCGCAACAATCAGTTTCGAGCAGATCGGGCTGAACAGCGCGCCGGCGATACCGGAAGCTGACATGGTCAGACCGATCACAAATCCGTTTCTGCTCTTGAACCAGTTGTTCAGCACCATCGGAATCACTGTCATCGTGCAGCTCATGCCAAGACCCGCAGATAATCCGGCCGCATAGAACTGCCAGAGATGGTTGAAGAAGAACATTGCGGCATAAGGAACTACCAGGAAACATGCCAGCAGTGCCATTGTTACATTTGATCTATGTTCGAATACAAGCTTAGTCGTAATTGTCACAAAGAATGCCTGTGCGAGTGAACGGATTGTATAATAGATCGAGAGATCTCCCGCCCGGAAACCCAGATCTCTCAGGACTGCGGAAAACAGTATGCCGTTGCAGTTCATCAGCACGCCGAGCGTTCCCGCCTGAATGCACATCATTGCGGCCATGATTTTCCAGGCTGAGCCTGTATATTTCTCTTTCATATTCGCTTCTTCCCCTATTTCAGTTCAAATATTAGCTGTTTGCGGAAAAGAAAACCTTGATAATATTCAGATTGTTGTATAATACAACTGTACGCTTTTACAACCTGTCCGGCACAGTTTCCGGATTTGTCATTTCTGAGATTAACGGAAAACAGATCGGAAATAATCCCTTTTCATAAACACTCCGGCTGAGTTTCCGCAGGTCTGATCCGGCGGAATTCCCGGCAGGGTAATCGTTTATATTTGCGTACAGAAAAATACAAAGATCCGGGAGATATTCAGATGAGTGAGTGCAGAGACAATAACGTAAAAGAACTGAAGTGCTATGTGCAGAAGGTCACCAGCTATGACTACAGCTGGCATGAAGACATGTTTGAAATTGATGTTCTGCTGGCAGGGCAGGCCGATTACAGCTACCGGCACACAGTCTTTCATCTGGAACCGGATGACATCATTATCATCAATCCGGGAGACGGATATGCATCAATTGCCTGCCAGCCCGGTACGATTGCGCTGGTTCTTCATTTTCCAAGACAGGTATTCCGCGATTTTATTCCGGAAGGAATGAAATGCGATTTCTATTTTGTTTCGGATGAAACAAACCGGAATGCGTCATCCTGCCGCGAACTGAGATGGCTCATAGCCCGGATTGCCCTGGCGTCCACTGAGCACTCTGCCGCATCCGGTGCGGTTCTCTCCGGTGCTTTTGATCTGCTCAGATCACTGCTGTTTGAGCGCTTCGATCCGGTGGTTGCCAGCCGGTTCTCCAAAACGGATATCGATCAGACGATCATGAAGAGAATCATCAATGACATGTCTGCACATTACGGGGAAAAGATCACACTGGAAGGCATTGCCGGAAAATACGGATATAACCGGACCTACCTGTCCAGCGCATTTAAAAAGGCTATCGGTGTCGGCCTTTATGACTATCTGACAATGATCCGTTTCCGCCATGCGATACAGCAGCTTGCCGGGACAGACAAAACCCTGACTGCAATCAGCTATGACTGCGGCTTCCCTGAGCCGAAGACATTCAACCGGATGTTCCGCGATAATTTCGGAATCCTGCCGGCGGAATACCGTGAAAGGATCCGCAATATGACGGATACCGAAGATACCGAAAGCGGTCCGTATCTGACGGTCACCCATCCCGGAACAGCCGCAAAGCTGCGGGAATATATCAGTCTGCTGTAAAGGAAAACAGAGCGTTCAGCTCTGTTCTTATTTTGCCTGTTTTTCATCCATCAGCTTCATCAGCTCCCTGCCCGCTCCGGCACTGACTTTCACCGACTGGCCGGATACGGTTTCCACGGTATAAGAGGTCAGCCCGGGATGGATTTCTTTAATGCTGGTAAAGCGCACGGTTTTCCCGTGATCATTGAACCCGTCTTTATTGACATAGAGTTCCCTGTATTTTCTCATTACCGTAACATTCAGCAGAAGCACAGCCATCAGTCCGATACTGACTGCTATCAGCCCGGCTGCTCCGGCAGTACCTGCCTGTTCGGGATGGCGTGCTGTGTATACCGCAAGACCGCAGAGAACAACAAACAGACCGAGGTGAATCATCACCCAGTTTCCCGAAGCGGGTATCACTGTAACTTTATTTTTTGAAATCTGGTAAAAGCGTTCCAGTTCCTCTTTGTATACATTCTGCGTTCTGTAAATCTGTACGCCGAGAAATGCAATAATGGCTGCTCCCGCAATAATTCCAAGCATGTTTATTCCTCCTGAAGATCCCGTTCTTCCTGCGGCGATATCTGTACACGGTAATCCGATATCATCTGATTAATGACATCCGCAGGTTCTTTTCTCATCAATGCAGCAATCACATCCTGTCGGCGGAATACCGACTGCAGGAAGTTCGGAAAAAACCCGAATTCAAACATGGACGCTTCCGCATCCGCTTTTCCCTGGTCCCAAAAGACAACGAACTGTACCTTGTTTTCTCCCCATTGCACAAAGCGCTCAAGCACCAGTACTGCCACCATGACATTCTCCGCATGAGAACTCAGTCCGCTCAGAAGAACAACATTGTTCTCTGCGGGAGTCGGCAGAATATACTCTATGATTTCAAGCTCCGACTCCAGCTGTGAAGCACTGTCAATGTCATTTTCAATGAATTCCCCCAGCAGGCGGATGATGTCCTGCTTTGAAGATGCATGCACATCGTAACACAGATTGCGTTCGGACAGATAGGCAAACTGTTTCCCGTCCCTGCTTTTATAATTGATTCTCTCGAGAAGAAAGCGGTAAATGCTGTTTTTATCCGCATTTCTGAAATACGGTTTGAGACGGTAGACCGGCGGCAGCTGTTTCTGTACATTTTCCGCCAGATACTCCGGTTCATAGGATGTAAACAGCATATCGTAGCCCGACAGGTCTTTTTCATTCAGTTCATAGGACTGCATGACATCGATCCGTTCCAGCGTTTTCCCAAAGCTCCGGTCCAGGCGTTCGGCGATTCCCCTGCCGTCCGATATGTCGACATCGGAAACCACCAGTGCATTCAGATGAATGATCTCGGGGCGGTGTCTTCCGAGGGCGGGATGGATCAGGAGTGCAAGACGAATAATCTCTTCCGCACGGTAAGGAATCTGGTATTCCTGATAAAGATACATGAACGCCTGGATCGCCATTTTTACTGGCATCGGAAACAGTTCATTTCTTCTCCGGAATACAAGCTGGCAGGTAAAGATATGATAGTCCGCACGGAACATGTAGCTCATGATAAAGAACGAGATATCATTGATCAGCCGGTTGTCTGTCCGCAGCAGTTCAAACCGGTTCAGCTGCGATACATGATCCACCAGTTCAATTGCGAAACGCCTTGCGGCAAGATAGTTTTTGGAAATATTCTCATCATACTCGGTAATGATTCTCAGTCCGGCAAGACAGATTGTCACCAGTATCGTGTCATTCTCCGTAAATTTGCAGTCCAGCATCTCTTCACATGTCCGCAGAATCTGGGAGGCCAGAAGAAACGAACGGAACTCCGTGAAGCGCATAATCTCATTTGCGCTGTATTCCAGCATCAGTCCCATTGCATTTCTGGTATGTGAAATCAGAATGATCCGGGCAATATAATCGATACTGTACATTGAGAGATTATAATTATCCGTAAATTTCAGTTTTTCAATGATCGTACGGGAGATCCCTTCCAGCTGTTCCCTTTCAAAGTCATACAGCAGGGAATACGGCTCAGATTCCGTATCTGTTTCAAATGAATAGCTGTACGGCTCGGATTCATATGTCAGCAGCGTCCGCAGATCATGTTCCTTGCCGCTCATGGAAATGCCGCCGCGTCCCGATACGAGGCGTACATGAAAATCCCGGATGATATTCCTGGCTTCCCGGACCGCATTCTTTACCGCGGTTTCATTGGTATACAGCATTTCGGCAAGATCGGACAGCTGCAGTTTTTCTTCGGTGCAAAGCACATAACGGATCACGGCATGGGCTCTCTGTTCCTCGGAAGAAATGACAACTCTTGACTGGTCTCTCACGCGCAGACTCTGTTTCAGTTCATTGAACCGCTTTGGATCCGTCACATTCAGCCGGCATCCGTGTCTGACTTTTGTTTCAATCACCGCTCCGTGAGACGCCAGTATATCATTCAGCTCCGCCAGTTCCTTCCGGATTGTTCTGTCGGACAGGCCGATCAGATTTCCGAGACTCTGCGCACTGTAATATCTGCCGTCAGCCAGCCGGTTCAGAATCCGTGTCCGGACATCGCTCAGTCTGGTCATAAGTCCTCTTTCAGCAGGTTCAGTATCCTTCCGTCCTGGAAATGATCGGACATCAGCTTCTGAAGTTCCGGAATGGCATTCTGATCAAACAGCATGTAATCCCCGTAGCAATGTGCATTTCCGACAGCGGTATTGATCACCATTCCCCTGCCGGTATCATCCAGAACAGCTCTCAGCTGTTTCTCCAGACGGATCTGATCCGATTTTTTTTCATCTTTGGACATGTCATAATCAAAAGATGCGGATGCGCTGTACAGCCCTATACCGCATTTTTTCAGGATTTCGTGTCTCGGCTTCTGCGGAAGTCCTTCCTCACTCAGCAGATCCGGGCAGAGTGTTGTCCCTTCCGTGATATCGGAACGGATTTCATAGCTGGAAGTCTTAGCCTTATAGGACTGGGCCGCCAGTTCCAGTTTTTCCGGATCCGGCCAGCCGGCTTCCCGGATTCTTTCCGCAAAGCTGTCCGCAAATTCCGCCATGTTCAGAGGCGTTTCCTTTTTGTATTTCAGCTTGTTCAGTCCGCTGAGGAACTGAATCTGCCCGGCGTAAGATGTCACTGCATTTTCACCGATATAATCGGTCAGCAGCACATAAATAACCGTGAATACTTCCTTATCACTCAGCGCCTTCAGCTTCTCTGTTTTTTCGACCAGCAGACTGACCTTCCGCTTCTGATCATCATATTTCGGATACAGCAGAATATCTTCCGCCGTATATTCCTTTCCATCCATTTCAAACGTCCCCCTGCAGGCTGGATGGGATGCACAGAACTGCCAGGTATCCATCAGGTTTTCCGGCAGCGATCCGCATACGGAGAGAACGACAGCTTTTATTGTCGGAATCAGCTGGGTGTTGAATTCCAGAAGGAAGGTGTCATCCTTCTTCAGCCTGGAGAAGCGGAACGGTACGCCCGGCAGGACATCGCTCAGGCGCTTCTGCATCATTTCATTTGCGCCGGAAAAATCTCCCCTGCGGATCCGGTTTTCCAGCAGACCGTGATTCTTTTCAAACCATCCCATAAAGTCTGCTTTTCTTTCAGCAAAATCGATCATATGCATTTCCCCTTTCCGTGCAGTACAGAGCAGATCATTCTGCCTGTATTATATGCGAATTCCTTCCGGACGTCCCCTGCCCGGAAGGAACATCCGGAAAGAATAAGGCGTATACATTGCATATACGCCTTATAAGCAAACAGTTTTTTGTTTTAAATCAGGCAAGGAATTTGATGAAGGACAGAACCATGGATACTACGAGAACGATCAGCAGCATTCTGACTGATGTCATTCCCTTTCTGTTCAGTCCGAGGTATACAAGCACGACAGTCACGATATTGCCGAAGTGCGGGAAGATGGAGTTGAGCAGGTCGTCCAGATTTCTTTCCAGTTCGCCGACTGTGAAGTTCAGACCGAACTTGACGTTAACTGTGGAAGCAACCATGCAGCCGATAACTGCAAGACCGAGGATCTGTGCAGCTTCTGTCAGGTGATCAAGCTGTGCTCTTCTGTCTGTGATGAATGTGATACCTACGTCATAGGACTTGAAGAAGCCTACATAGAAGATGGACCAGATCAGCCACTGAACGATGAATGCCATCAGCATACCGATGATATTGCCGTCCAGAGCATCGTAAGCAGCGATCGCGGACATGATGTTCTTTGCGAGTACCCAGATCAGGGAGTCACCCAGACCTGCCAGAGGGCCCATAAGACCGGTACGGAGGTTGATTGCTGTTTCTGTTGCGTTTTCATCCTTTGTGGATTCGATCGCAAGGCAGGCACCCATGATGACGTTGTTCATCCACGGATGGGAGTTGAAGAACTTGAAGTGCTCTTCGTATTTTTCTTCAAGGATATCAGCATCCCCGTCGTAGATCTTCTGCATAGCAGGGTCGATTGCCCAGACCCAGCCGCCGGACTGCATCGTTTCATAGTTGAACGGTGACTGACGGACCCACAGATAGCGGTGGAGGACTTTTCTTAAATCTTCTTTAGTCAGAAGAACGCCTTTTGTTTCACTCATCGTAGTCATCTCCTCCCATTGTGTTCCCGACAGCTGCGACTGTTCTGCTGTCACGGTCTTCCAGATACTTGAAGACGAGTACTGCAGCGATCAGTGCGAGCAGTGATGTTGCGAGCATTGACAGTCCCAGATAGGATGTGCAGACATAACCGAAGACGAGCCATACCCACCACTTGGATACGTTCATGTACTTCAGCAGGATGCCGAGACCTACTGCAGGCAGAGCACCGGCAGCGGTGTTCAGGCACTTCATGAGCCATGCAGGCATAGCAGCCAGCATATTGTTGATCAGTGTAGCGCCGACTGTCATTCCGAGGAATACAGGCAGTGTATAGAGGATACCTTTTGCAAGCTTCCAGGCCCAGATCCATTTGCCCATGCCGTTGAAGTTGTGCTTTCTGGATTCATCAATCTGCTTGTGCAGGAAGAAGGAACCCATCATCTTGGAAAGCATATCCATGTAAGTAGCGAGTGTTGCAATCGGGATACCGATCGCGAGGCCTGCTTCGAGACCCTGTCCGGAAGCGACTCCGAACAGTGTTCCTGTCAGTGCGCCGTACTGGTAGTTCGGAACGGAAGCTCCACCGAATCCGCCGATACCCATGCCCATCAGGCACATTGTAGCGCCGACGGAGAGGCCGGTCTTGACATCGCCCATGATGAGGCCGGCTACGAAGCCCTGGAAGACTTCTGCTGCGTAGTTGATCAGCTGGATGTCACCTGAGACCATTGTCCAGACTACCCAATATACGCAGGTAAGAATGACTTGTAATGGTGTAAACATTGTTTTCCCCTTTCTGTATTACACGTAATTATGGAAGTAAATCAGTCGAGCAGAGGTCCGACATCCTTTTCCGGATCGTTCATTGTGAACTGAGCCGTAATTTTGACGCCGGCATCACGCATTTCCTTCAGCATTGCCTTTTCTTCCGCATTGACACGGACTGTGTTAGCCAGAGTTGTTGTTTCTCCGGTATTCTGGGTGACATTGCCAAGGTTGATGCGGGGCAGCTGAACACCGGCTTTGAAGACAGGATAGATGTCAGCGATGAATCTTGCGCAGATAAATACCTTCTGTCCTTTGTAGTTGCCGGCGGAAAGATTGGCAGCCGCCTTCGCAGGTGCGAGGAGCGACATGTTGACGCCTGCAGGAATTGCAAGCCTCTGCAGGTTGCGGGCTGTCGGGTCATTGGAAGCAGCTTCATTGATAACCATTGCACGGGTTGTCTTCATTCCCGGAATCCACATTGTTGCTACGATTCCGTGGACCATGCGGTCATCGATGCGGACTTCAATAACTCCGTTTGGAAGCGGTTCATATGCCATGAATACTTCCTCCTTTCTTCATTTACAGTTTTCATTCTAACTCATCACACAAAATTCACAAAATCTGTTTTTTCCGTTTATTTGCGGAATGAATTCGGAAATCGTACTGTTCAAACGGAAGACAGGAATTACAAGCTGCTTCTCCGCCATAGATATTTCCGTATTAATGCGGAATATTCTCGCGGCATTTCCCATGACTTTTCATACCCGTTTTCTTCCGACACACATATCATACAGAAGAACTCAATCTGCTTTGATTCATTTTTCTCTGTTATTCAGCACTGTTTTGTGACACTATGATGCAAACCCTTTCAGAAAAGATTCTGAATCAGCTTTCCGACATACTCCTCCGCCTGGCCTTTCTTCAGCTGGGTGGAGATGCCGTCATGGCCGCCGTTGAATCCCTTTGCCTCGACCACATAGGTGCTGTGCCCGTTGGCATAACCCCAGATCAGGCAGACTTTTGCATTGGATGCCGATTTGATCTGCTTGCCGAACGCACTGGCAAGCTCGCACGGGATCACGACCAGTTCCAATTCGCCCAGACGGATGATGACGCTGTCCAGGCACAGATGCACATGATCCACCTTCAGCTTCCGTTCGCATCCGGCAATCTCCGACAGCAGCCATTTCCTGTCATCAAACGCCTCCGCTGTTTCCAGCTTTGCCTCAAGTTCCTTCTTCTTTTCTTCCAGTCCGTTTTTATCGGTATCATAATCCACTGTGAATTCCACTTTGCGGTGCTGTACGCCTCTGAGGTCCAGCACACCGGTGTCATTGAACCCGGCAATTCTTGCGGCGACGCCGGCCGTTACGCGCTTCAGCTCCGCAAAATCATTGCCGTGCCGGTACAGGCGGTTCGACATATCCCCGGCAGCCCCGTTGGACATAACCGGTTCCACGCCGAGAAACGGCGTCAGCTCCCGTCTGACATTTCCGAGCAGATCCGCGCTCAGATTCAGCTCCAGCGGACTGTTGACCGTGGAATGGCAGGTCATGTTGACAAAGGCTTCCAGCATATGTTCCTGTGCGTCCCGGAATTCCAGTACGGTGACGGTCTGTTCACCGTCCAGATTCTTTCCGTTCCGGTTGCCGTAGAATCCGATCACTTCATCCTGACGGTATGTGACGTGATCAAACGGACGCATGTTCTGCGATGCTTCCCTGACCGCCTCCATTGTTTTTTCAAATACAAGATTTACATATTCCGGATCTGGTGATTTGTCAGGACCCGCTGTCATGACCGGTCCGCTGTGGGTATGGGTGGTGCTGAAGACCGTCAGATCTTCATCGATACCGTATTCTTCTTTCACGGCTGCTTTGACGCGGTCTCCGAATTCAAAGTCAATTCCGGCAAGATCGGCGTTGATCAGACAGAGCTTTGTTCCCTCCAGGTTCAGCAGAAGCACATGTACTTCCAGTTCATCATGAACACCTGTGGAAGGTGATTTTCTCATCGCATGGCCCTGGATCGGCACCGATCCGGATGGCGTAATGACCCGTTTGGATCTTCCTGTTTCCAGCATTTTGTGATTCCTCCCTGTTATTGATACGTTCAAAAAAGATGCTGCGGTTAACAGCATCATAAATCTTATTCCGGACAACTCTTTGTCACAAAAGCAGTCTGTTCTGATCAGGATCCGTACATCAGGTCCGCCAGCATATTGTAGTCTTCTTCAGCATTCATCGTGAATGTGAGCCCGTCCGCATGAAGCAGGGAAGCGGTCAGATCACTGTAATAGGAAAGCTGCCGCAGCTGACGGTCTTTGGCGTTGCATACAACAACCGCGCCGACCAGCTGGTCTTCCTGCTTGTATATTTTTTCCAGAATGATGATCTTGAAGAAATTTCTGTGCAGCACATCATGAAGCGTATTCACCAGCATCAGCTGATTCTGACGGAACGGCGGATAGATGCTGTTCTTCAGATGCATCTCCTTCATAAATGCGTCCGCATCGTCCCCCGGCATCAGAACCTTTTCCCTGATCAGCTGTTCCAGTTCCTTTTCATTCCGTACCTTGTCCGTATAGATCAGATCATCCGGAGAGAATACTTCCCGGCGGAATACTTCCCTCGGAATAACCATTCTTCTTGCGACATCATTGATCTGACCGGCAGTGCGGTAGAAATGCACCGGCACGATCGGCATCTCGGGGAACTCATTCTGCAGCTCTTCAATATCCGTCGCAATGCAGTCGATTTCTCCGAGGTCAAAATGCCGGATATTCAGATATTCGCACGGAATATATTCGATCTGATTGGAAGAGGAAGCAGTGCGCTTCTGGAACTGATATGCCAGCGTCCTTGCGGCGTAAATGCCGTATCTCGATACAACCAGGACCCGCTTGCGCAGATGGAAATCCCTGGCTTTGGAGAAATAGGAGAAGACATAGTAGACAGTGAGGATATCACGCTCCGAGCAGATGATGTCTGTATGATCCTTCAGCCACAGATACAGCAGAGCACAGTAATCCAGAGAAATCAGACCGTCCCGGTGGAAATTCGCGACATCGGAATACGATGTATGAATATTCAGATCCCCTTTCCGCTTCAGGGTAAGCAGATTGCAGGCAAGATCTTCCCTGAGTCCTCTCAGATCCACTTCCATCAGATCCATTTCGGATTCCAGATAAGCAAGGAATCCGTCCGCATATGCATAGGCCTGTTCCTTTTCCGGATCATACCCGAGTCTGGCGTGGGTCATAACCCTGCATGCGTGCAGATAGGAGGCAAGGGAGGCAATCTCGAGAGAGCTCAGCGATACCTGCTGGATCAGGGATACTCTCGCCTGGATCTGACGGATAATCTCTGTTTCGATCTCCGTTCCCGGACGCATGAATCTGTCTTCATAATCCTTCAGTCCGCCGGCCAGCTTCTGCCTTGTCACGGTGACGACAAACAGGTTCTCCAGATCGGCAATCGTATTATAGGTAACCTGGTAATGATACTGTTCCAGTGTTCCCCGGACGGATTCCGCAATATGTTCGCGGGCAGTGGTATCCGTCAGGAACAGACGTTCAAAGGCATCCTCCGGGACATCATAGGTCGTCTCAAAATCACGGTAGATATGATATTCATCAATCAGCGCAAGACGGATATTCCACTCGCTGCCCTCCACCTTCATGCCGCGGTTGGTATGATTGACCAGCTTCAGTCCCCTGCGTTCCAGACGCAGCTTGACTGCCCGCATGTCGCGGTTGATTGTGGAAACCGAGCAGAAACATTCATCGGCGATATCATCCACGAACAGGCTGTCATGCGACAGCATATGCCTGACAATGAAATGAACACGGTCGGTCTGGGAATCGCGGAAAAACAGGTTCCGGTAATAACGCGACTGGATCTTGCGGCGGAAAGCATAGAACTTTATATCGTCATGAATGCTGATCTCGTAGCCGCTGCCCGTTTTGGAAAGTATCTCAAATCCATACGGCTCACAGCCGTGATTGACCTCATCGATCTCCTTCTTCAGCGTATTCAGACTGAGACCGCTTTTCTGGCTCAGAACAACACCGCTGACCGGCTCTTTTGCATTAAATAAAGTAATCAGAATGACTACCTGTCTGCGAAATAATTCCATGATGCCTCCGTGCTTTCTGCTGAAGGAATTATAATACATACTCTTTCCCTTATACAAATGCACCATCTTTTCCGGATCGCGGCAGTTCTGTTAAAATAACGGCGGAGAAAACTTATGCAGATCAGCGAACAGACAATACAGAGAATCCTGAAATTCACCGAAGAACGCGACTGGGATCAGTTCCATTCTCCGGTCAATCTGGCAAAGTCCATTGCCATTGAAGCCTCGGAACTGCTGGAATGTTTCCAGTGGGACGATGTGAATTACGACCGTGAGCACGTCCTTGAGGAACTTGCGGACGTAATGAACTACTGCCTGCAGATGGCGGATAAGCTGCAGGCTGATCCGGATGAAATACTGAACGATAAATGCACCAAAAACGAAAAGAAATATCCCGTGGAAAAAGCAAAAGGATCCAATAAGAAATATACAGAGCTATGAACCGTGCCGAAAAGAACGAACAGACAAAATACAGACTTGCCGAAGCGGTAAAGGAATGCATGAAGCACAGCCCCGCGGAAGAAATCACCGTCAAGGAAATTGTTTCGCAGTGCGGCGTCACACGTCAGACCTTTTACCGTCATTTCCGTGACCGCAGCGACCTGATCAACTGGTATTTCGACCGTCTGCTGGAAGAATCTTTCCGTGAGATGGGCACCGGCGATACGGTTTATGACGGTCTGGTCAGAAAGTTTGAATATATCCGGAAGGAACAGGTATTCTTCCGTGCCGCTTTTTCCTCGGATGAGCAGAACAATCTGAAGGAACATGACTTTCAGCGCATTGTCGCCTTCTATAAGGATCTGATCCTGCGGAAAACAGGTATGCCGGCAGACAATGAAATCACAGAGCTTCTGGAAATGTACTGCAGCGCATCCATATGGAAAACAGTGGACTGGGTGATCCGCGGCATGGAGAAAAGCGAGCGGGAACTGGCTTCCGTCATGGTGAATGCCATGCCCGCAAAACTGGAAGCGCTGTTTGAAAAACTGAACCTTCTGAAGTAGGTGTTACACATTGATAAAAGTGTAACGCTTTTCTTATGTGAATTTTTTTACAATATAGATGACAGCCGCAGGATGCGGCAGAAGGAGAATATTACATGGCTAACAGATTCGTACTGAATGAAACTTCCTATCATGGTGCCGGCGCGATCAAAGAGATCGTCACAGAATTCAAGGCACGCGGATTCAAAAAGGCATTTGTCGCAAGCGACCCGGATCTTCTGAAATTCGGCGTGACCGCCAAAGTCACAGACCTGCTTGATGAAGCACAGATCCCTTACACCGTTTATTCCAACATCCAGCCGAACCCGACAATCGAAAATGTACAGTCCGGCGTTAAGGCTTTTGCGGAAGCTGAAGCTGATGTCATCATCGCAATCGGCGGCGGTTCCTCCATGGATACTTCCAAAGCCATCGGCATTATCAATACAAACCCGGAATTCGCGGATGTCAGAAGCCTGGAAGGCGTAGCTCCGACAAAGAACCCGTGCACACCGATCTTCGCTGTTCCGACAACAGCCGGCACAGCTGCCGAAGTTACAATCAACTATGTCATCACAGACCCGGAAAACAAGAGAAAGTTCGTCTGCGTTGACGTTCATGACATCCCGGTAATCGCATTCGTTGATCCGGAAATGATGTCCACAATGCCTGCAGGTCTGACTGCAGCTACAGGTATGGACGCTCTGACACATGCAATCGAAGGCTACATCACAGCCGGTGCATGGGAACTCTCCGATATGTTCCACATCAAGGCAATCCGCATGATCGCAAAGAGCCTCAGAAGCGCAGTTAAGAACGAACCGGAAGGCCGTGAAGCAATGGCTCTGGCTCAGTATATTGCCGGTATGGGATTCTCCAATGTCGGTCTGGGCGTTGACCACTCCATGGCTCACACACTGAGTGCTTACTACGGAATGCCTCACGGAAAGGCATGCGCTACACTCCTGCCGACAGTCATGGCTTACAACGCTCCTGTCACAGGTGAGAAGTACAGAGACATCGCCGACGCATTCGGCGTTGAAGGCGCATATACAATGCCTCTGGAAGAAGCTCGTGAAGCAGCCGTTGCGGCAGTTAAGAAGCTCGGCGAAGATGTCGGCATCGTTATGTCCCTGAAGGATGTTGTACCGCTGAGCGATGTTGATGCACTGTCCGCAGATGCTCTCAAGGATGCCTGCACACCGGGCAACCCGAGACCTGTCACAGTCGAAGACATCAAAGAGATGTTCCTCTCTCTGATGAAATAATCAGACTTTCCAAACAAACCGTCAGTAAAAGCCGGGGCGATCGCGCTCCGGCTTTATTCGTGTCTGTTCCATATCAGCTGTGTTATCTGATTTCTTCCATCAGTTCTTTCAGGGAAGCGATGATCCGGTGCGCCCGGCTCTGATCGGCGATGCCGTCCTCATCTTTCAGCGCATATACTTTTGCGCTTGTTTTCAGTGCCGCATTGATGCCGATGGCGGAATCATCGATGATAATGCACTCCTCAGGTCTGATACCGAAGCGGTCCATTGCCTGATGAAAAATATAGGAGTCCGGCTTATGGTGGCCGCTGTCCATTCCGCTGACAACATACTGAAAGCGGTCCGCTATTTCCAGTTCTTCCAGTCCGGAGCGGATTCTTTCTTCCGGTGTGTTTGCCACGACGCAGCAGATCACACCCGCTTCATTCAGCTCATCCAGCACTTCATCCAATCCTTCCGTTTTGATCTCCTTCAGTTCCGGCCGCTCATGATCAGCATTGATCAGCTGTTCCCTGTACTTCCAGTAATTCGGCTGATCGGAATAAAGATAGTCAAAAACCGTCTCCTGCATTGCCCGGTCTCCGCCCATCAGTTCCGAGAGATCATGTTTCGAATATGCGATCCCGGCTTCATTGAGCTTCTTTGCCAGCGCACGGATCCGGTATTTCTCCGTCTGCACAATGACTCCGTCATAGTCAAAGATAATCATTTTTATTTCTGCGGTCATATCTGTTTCCTTTTACCCGCTTTTACCTTAAAACATCTGAAGTTCAACTCTATTTCACAGATTGCGCTTTTGGTACAATTCTCATGAATGAAAGAGGCAGAGCACAATGATTAAAATTCTGATCAGCGATATGGACGGAACCCTGTTTGCAGGACACGGAAAGAGTGTACTGGACCTGAGTGCACGGAATAATGAAGCGCTGGAGCGCATCAGGAAGTCCTCCATGGATTTCTATGTGGCAAGCGGCCGCATGATCGGTTTCGGCATCCGGGTCTTAAAGGATCACGGATTCACGGATATCAAAGCAGCCGGCTTCAACGGGGCCGTCGTTTATGACAACGGGAAATTTCCCGTCTCCTATGCGCTGGATAAGTCATTGATCCGGCAGATGATTGAAATGCTGGATAAGGAGTTTCCGGATTATGACATCATTCAGGTACAGGGCATGAATTCCGAGCGTATCTTCAATGTCAGGGAACATCCTTCCATTACCGCTTACCGGAAACAGATTGCGGAAACCGGCATTGGTGTGATACCGGATTATACCATCGATGATTTCCTGGATCACGATACCGGAAGTGAAGCGGGGAAGTTCTCCATCACTCTGAAAGATGAACAGCAGTGTGAGCAGGTCAGAAAGCGGCTGGGAGAAATCCTGTCGGACAGCTGCTTTGTCGCAAAAAGCGGTGATGTCCTGCTGGAAGTCGGTAATGCCGGTGCATCCAAGGGTGTATTTGCGAAATATCTGAAGGAAACACTGCATCTCGAAAAAGAAGAAATCGCCTGTATTGGCGATGAGCTGAACGATGCGGAAATGTATCCGTATGCCGGCGTGAAATTCGCGATGACTTCCGGCCGGGATGCCGTGAAGGAGATGTCGGATTATGTGGTGGAAGACGTCGCGGAAGCGATTGATATCTGCCTGAGGCTGAACGGAGAGGCTCAGTGAAAATGAAAGGTGAAGCCGGAAAGACTTCACCTTTTGTTATCATTTTCTTTTCCGGAATGAGAATCCCCTGTGGGATTTCTGTATGACGGACATCTCGCTTTTTTCCGGCATCAGCTTTCTCAGCAGCCGGTTCGCGGCAGATACCTGATAGGATGCCGCAACATGAATATCCCCGCTCATCAGCGTCATGGAGATCTGATAGGAACCTTCTTTATTGACTGTCCATTTGGAAATCTGATCAGGCGTATAGCGGATGCCGCAGGATGCATCACCCGGGTCGTAAAAGATCACCGCGTCGTCATAGACATCCATCACCGGATGATCCTCTACCTTCAGTTTTACAAACAGGGCTCCGGCAATGCACATCAGAGCCATGATTACACCGAACAGATGCCTCATCAGCAGAAACAGCACTGCCGCCGCAGCCAGAACATATACCGCAGAATGCGGCTTGTATCCGACCTGTCCCAGCAATGTCCCATGCTCGTTCAGTTCACTCATCGGTCTGAAATCATATCCTCTTCTGTTTCTGCTCATAATCCGGTTTCCTTTTCACATGATCCATTATAGCAAAGTGTCCCTGATCTTTCCCGGACACTTCCTGTCAGTTTCCATCGTCATTCTGAATATATTCGTGAAAGAAATCTCTGTATGACGGCATTATAATAAAGATGGAAAGAGGTGTTTTAATTATGACAATTCAGGAAATAATCGATGCGGTCAAGGCCTACAGCAAAGGCGAGTGGATGGTCAAAAAGATTAACGATGAAACAACCAGGGACAAGGTCCTGTACGGTGACACAGACAGAGAATGCACGGGTATTGTCACAACATGCTTTGCCAGCACAAAGGTGATCCGTGAAGCGCACAAGCTCGGCTGCAACCTTATCATCTCCCATGAAGCGCTGTTCTGGAACCATGGCGACCATCAGGACTGGCTGAAGGACAACCGGACCTATCAGGCAAAGAAAGCGCTGCTGGATGAATACGGCATCACTGTCTGGAGAGACCATGACTATATCCATTCCGGCGTTCCGGTGCATATCCGCCAGTATGTGGACGGCATCTTCTACGGCTTCGCGCAGGAACTCGGCTGGAAGATCATCGACAGTCCCGCTGATGCCAAGGATTATGAATTCGACGGCGTCCCGGCAAAGCTGATCGCAAAGGAACTGATTGAAAAGCTCCATCTCAACGGCACAAGAATTGTCGGCGATCCCGAGACCCTGGTGCACAAGCTGAGAATCGTCGGTCATGTCGACGGACGTGCGGACAATGAAATTCTGACAAAATTTGAAACGGAAGATTATGACTGCGCTGTTACACTGGAATGCACGGACTATACATTCAATGAATATATCCGTGACAGCGCCGAGCTCGGCATTCCGAAGGCAATCATCATGCTGGGACATTTCAATACCGAAGAGCCGGGCATGAAATTCATGGCGGACACATGGCTGCCGAAAGTGGTCGGAGATATCCCTGTTCACTTCGTACAGTCCGGCGACGGATTCCAGTACATTCACTGACAAAACAAACCGGTCACATGGCCGGTTTTATAATCGGAATACAGCGATCTGTTCTTTCTCCAGGAAAATCACGGACATAAAGCCGGTCAGGGAAAGCAGTGTCATCCACAGCTGAAGCTTTGTATTTGTGAGCGGTGAGGCACATTGAAATTTCACATTCAATGTTTCCCTCCCCGCTTTCCGTGCTTTTCTGACCATGGACGCAAAGGAAAGGAATGAATCCGCAATGAGCTGATAATGCTCGAAATAGTTTTCTCCGGTGCACGCCGGATACTTCCCTATATCCCGGATATGATCCTTTACCTGTTCATCTGCGACTGCAAACAGGACATGGGAAAGCACGCCGGCGGACTCGGAGAGCTTCAGATCCCCGGTCAGGTCCACGTGCTTCCATCTGCCGTTCAGCTTCACCAGATTCCAGGCATGGCCTTCCGCGTTGATTGTCCCCTGGACAACTATGCTGTCGATTCCGCAGACGCTGCACAGCAGACAGTACATTTTGGCAATTCCGTCGCACACTGCTGTATTCTTCTGCAGGATGCCCCGGACCGTATGCTCGCTCATTCCGTCGATAGTGCCGTAGCGGATCATACTTCCGAGCGTATCGTAAATGATCAGCGCCTTGTCCCAGTCATCATATGAGTCCGATACACGCTCCTGAAACAGACGGATGATCCGTGTCAGTTTTCTTTCTGCCCCTTTATCCTCCGGCAGGTAGTTCACCTTCACCATTCCGGAGAACAGGAAATCCGCATATTCAAACATGCGGAAATCCACGTCCGTCAGCTCCGGATGATCCAGGATCACATCCTGCATCAGCTCTGAAACCGGCAGCGGCGTCCGGGGCAGATGGATCACCGGAAGACGCTTTGAAAGACCGGAAAGCAGCGCATCATATGCTTTCTGTTCTTTCTCATTCAGCTGTTCTCTGTAATAGTACATGCACATATCTTACCGTGTTTGCACGAAAAGGTTCAATCAGATACATTTTCGGGAAAGATCAGATAAAATAAGCATTGTCTGAGAGGAATGCGGAATGATAAAAGATATACAGCTTGCAATCGCGGATATAGACGGTACACTGACACGGGACGACGGCACGCTGAGTGAATTCACAATGGACGTACTCCGGCGAATTCATGAGCGGGGAATCCTGCTGGGACTTGCGACCGGCCGGGAATACAACCAGGCAATGGAAGAGCGGACAGCACGGTGGGGATTTGCGGATCCGGGCTTTGATATGGTCATCGGACTGAACGGCGGACAGATCTGGGACCGGAAAACACAGTATCTGAAGAGCTTCAATCTGCTGGAGCCGGAAGTCATCCGGGAGATTGTCGAAATGATGGAGCCGCTGAATCTCAATCCGTTTCTCTACCGCAACGGCAAACAGTTCGCCAGACGTATGGATGAAAGCACCCGTGCTTCCGGACTGCGCAATCACCAGGAAGTGGTCATTGCGGATGATATCAGCCTGATGTGGCAAGGCCCGACGCCGAAGATCATGTTCCGGGTACCGGAGGAACAGATGCCGGAGGTGGAAGCCTGGGCTGATGCGCATCCTTCGGATCAATGGCAGTCATTCAAGACCCAGACAACCATGCTGGAGTTCTGCGATCCCTCCATCAATAAGGGATTTGCTCTGAAACAGTATTGCGAATATACCGGCATTCCGCTGTCATCGGTCATGGCGTTCGGCGATATGACCAATGACAATCAGCTGCTGGAAGCTGCCGGATGGGGCGTCTGTCTGAAAAACGGCGCCGATGATACAAAAGCATGCGCAGATGATGTCACGGAATATACCAACAATGAAGACGGACTTGCGCATTATCTTCTGAAGCATGTTCTGAAAGAGGAGGAGTAAACAATGCTGAAACTGGAAGGAAGAACCTGTTATTTTGCTGGAGCCACCGGCAATATCGGACGCGGAGCAGTCAGGGAACTGGCATCGCAGGGAATGAATGTCATCATGGCAACCCATAATCCCGCTTCAGCTGAGGAAATCATTGCGGAATGCGCTCATTTCCCGGGAAAAGTCATTGCCATGTCCGATCAGAAACCGCTGGCAGAAGCACTGGAAGAATATGAGCATGCCTTCGGATCTATTGATGTATATATCTCAACGACCGGAACCCTGTCCGTCACAAAGCCGTTTGAAGAACTGTCTGCGGAGGACCTGGACAGGAAACTGCATCATCACATCACCTCCCCGTTTCAGACCCTGCAGGTGCTCCTGCCGTTTCTGAAGCGCAGTGCGCACCCGAGAGTCATCCTCTGTTCCAGTGCCGGTGCACTGAACGGAATGAAGGAAGAAAACATCCTCGACAGCATTGCCAGAGGCGGTGTGCTTTCCATGACCGCATGTCTGGCAAGGGAATTCCTGCCGTACGGCATTACCGTCAACTGCATCGCCAGAAGCGGTATGGTCAACGACCATGACAATCACTCCGATACCACCCTGGAAGCCGCTGACATCCTTCCATCCCTGCCCGTCGGGCGGCTTGGAACGCCGGAGGAATTCGGTGCACTGGTCAGCTGGCTTGCGTCGGAACAGTCCGCATTTGTGACCGGACAGATCTTTTCCCTGGACGGCGGCCTGAACATCGGAAGATAGCATTTCCTGCAGTCTGCGCAATCCGCGGACTGTTTTATTGTTACGGATTTGCGGCAATGATATATTTATGCTGTAAACAATCATTATGCGTCTGAAAGGAGTTTTTATGAGCAAACGCCCCAATATCATTATCATCAATCCGGATGAGATGCGCTGGGATACCATGGGACACATGGGCAACCCGGCAGCTTCCACACCGAGACTCGATCAGTTTGCGTCGGAGGAAGCAGTTTCCTTTGATCATGCATACTGCCAGAATCCGGTCTGCGTACCGAGCCGCTGCAGTTTCTTTACCGGTCTTTATCCGCATGTCAACGGCTACCGCACCATGCATTACCTGATCCATGACGGAAAAGACACCATGTTTGCGGAGCTGAGAAGAAACGGATACAAGGTGTGGATGAATACCCGCAACGATTTCATTGCCGGTGACGTCCCGGGTGAATTCGCAACCCAGTTTGATGAGCTGCAGACCCCTGACAGATCCGGCTATGTCAAGACAAAGATCATTGAAGGATTCCCGTATTCCCACTATGCCGGCGTGGCAGAAAAGATTACACAGAATGACATGAATGATACGCTTGCGGCATGCGAACGGATTAAGGCCCAGAAGGATTCGGATGAGCCGCTCTGCCTGTTTATCGGCTGGCTGAATCCGCATGTACCGTATGTGACCGATCAGGAACACTATGACCGCATTGATCCGGCAAAGATTCCGCCGAGAGTGCAGTATTCCGAAACAACCGGCAAGTCCGCAATGATTCAGAAACTGCGTGAATTCGCGGATCTCGGAGAATTCCCGGAAGAGCTCTGGAAGGAAGTGCAGAGAGTGTATCTTGCACAGTGCGCCTATGTCGATGACATGTTCGGCATGATCATCGATGCCCTGAAGGAAGCAGGTATTTATGACAATACCGCTGTCTTCTTCCTCTCCGACCACGGCGACTTCGCCGGCGACTTCGGCCTGCCGGAAAAAGCACAGAATTCATTTGAAGATGTTCTGACAAGAGTCCCGCTCCTCGTCAAGCCTCCCAAGAGCGATGCCGTGGATGCCGGCATTACCTCATCTCTTGCGGAACTGGTGGACTTCTATGCGACTGTCATGGACTACGCCGGTGTAGCGCCGGAACACGATCAGTTCGGCGTCAGCCTGCGGCCCGTGATCGAAAACAGGACAACGCCCAACCGTAAGTATGTCTTCTCCGAAGGCGGCAGAAGAGCATGCGAAAAGCAGGCGGATGAGTTCCATAAATACGGTGATCAGGGACCGGCAAAGACCAGTGATTACTGGGCCAAGATGAATGCCGAAGCGGATGACTTCGCACATGAAAAAGGTACGATGATCTTTGACGGAAAATACAAGTATGTGCTCCGTCTCTCCGGAACGGATGAATTCTATGATCTGGAAAAGGATCCGAGAGAACTGCACAACGAGATCAATAACGAAGCATACGCAGCGGATATTCTGAGACTGAAGCTGGAAATGCTGCACTGGTATCAGGAAACATGCGATACGGTACAGCGCAAGTTCGACTCCAGATTCATTACCGAGGAATCCATCACACCGAAACAGCAGTAACCAGACAAAAAGGTCCGGAAATTCCGGGCCTTTGCTTTGTTCTCAGAGATATCTGATCAATGAAGCTTTGTGCCGCAGTGCGGGCAGAATACTTCATCACCATCCAGTGTTTCACCGCATTCCGGGCACTGGGTCTTTTCTTTTTCCAGCTTCTCACCGCAGTTCTTGCAGAAGACAGCGCCTTCCCTGTTTTCCGAACCGCAGTGCGGGCAGATCATGACCTTCGGAGCCGTACGGAAAACTTCTTCGACCGGTGTTTCCGTAACCGGAATGGTATGCAGAAATTCATCTTCAATAAAGGAGAAGATATCTGCCGGCAGGGTCATCTGACGCAGAGCGCCGATTCCGGTTGTGATCAGAAGCGGCTGGAAGAAAATACCGATGGCAGCCGTACCCATCTTTTCCATCCACTTTTCCGTGGAAATGGAAACTGTCAGATGGTCGCCTTCCTGTTCCAGAGTTGTGGTAACTGCCGCATCCAGTCCGAGATATTTTGTCCACTCTGCGGAAGCATCGCCCTTTACCTGAACGACATAACCGTTTCTTGTACGCATGGTCTGCGTAATCATATTTCTCTTGCGGTCTAGGTATTCCTGAAGTGCATATGCGACCGTCTGGGCGGTTTCATCCTTCGGAAGGACATAAATACGTTTCATTTCGTTTCCGAGTTCCATAGCTATCATTGTGTCTCCTTTCGCTATTGCAATTACAATATATCATCTTTTGACCGCCGGTCAAATACACAATCTTTAATTTCTGTATTCCGAATCACTTCTCAATAAGAATCCCCGGTTCAAATTCCGGAACAATGCATCTGCCGAACCATTCATGAATCCGGTCTCTTGTTTCCGGAGTAATCGGATCCGTCGGACGGTTTTCCAGACGGAAAAAGCACGGGAAGATAATTTCCACCACCGAAAAACCTTCCGAATGCATCTGATGCTTCAGAGCTTCTTCGATATACCGTTCTGTTTTCAAGGTCATCTGAACCGATGTCAGATTGCCTCTGGCAATATAAGATGCATGTTCTTTCTGAGCCATCTGCTCTGCCAGATGTTCCGAAGGAATCCGGCAGTCCCGATAGTCATCCGTCTGTTCAAAGTATCCCAGACAGTGAATCAGGGTGATATTCTCATCCTTCAGCTTCAGAAAGCGTTCCTTCGCATTTTCATGCGGTCCCGCTTTCGGATCTGAGTAGAAGATGACGACTGTACGCTCAGGATGTTCCTTTTTAAACTGCAGTGCTTCCTCAAAGAAATACGGTGCCTCATATCCTCTGGAATCCGTCAGAAGATTTGCTTCGGAGCGCTCACTCCGGAAGATGGTAACCTGTTCTTCAATTCCGAGGTTCACAATTGCCCTGGCAAGCATATGCGCCATGATGCCGAACTGGCATCCGGCGTGATCCGGCAGTCCTTCCCTTCCCATAATCCGGATATCTTCCGGCATGGTTTCCGTATTCGAGAACCAGAAGGCACCGCGCGTGCACATCGTTTCGCAGCTGCGGCAGGAAATGCATGCACTCTCATCGGTCACAGTGATATATGTTCCCTGTTCATCCGGTACTTCACTGAGTTTAAGGATTCCCTTCGGGCAGAAGCGGACACAGTTTCCGCATCCGGTGCAGTGTATTCTGTCAAAATGTCGTTTCATGATCTGATATCTCTCCAGACAGATCATAACTGAAATACGGGCATACGAAAAGGCAGAGCATCACTGCCCTGCCTGTATTGGGTGGAATTATTCCTCGTCGAGATGAGGTCCTGCCGCAACAAGTGCCTTGCCTGCAGCGTTTGTCTCATACTTGTGGAAGTTCTTGATGAATCTTCCGGCGAGATCCTTTGCCTTTGTTTCCCATTCTTTCGGATCAGCGTATGTATCGCGGGGATCCAGAATTCCTGAATCAACGCCCGGCAGTTCTGTCGGTACTTCGAAGTCGAACAGAGGGATCTTCTTTGTCGGAGCCTTGAGAACATCGCCGTTCAGGATTGCATCGATGATGCCGCGTGTATCCTTGATGGAGATACGCTTGCCTGTGCCGTTCCAGCCTGTGTTGACCAGATAAGCCTTTGCGCCGCTCTTCTGCATCTTCTTGACGAGTTCTTCACCATACTTTGTCGGATGGAGTTCCAGGAATGCCTGTCCGAAGCATGCGGAGAATGTCGGTGTCGGTTCGGTAATTCCGCGCTCTGTTCCTGCCAGCTTGGCTGTGAAGCCGGAGAGGAAGTAGTACTGTGTCTGTTCCGGTGTCAGGATGGAAACCGGGGGCAGAACGCCGAATGCGTCAGCGGAGAGGAAGATGACATTGTCAGCTGCCGGACCTGCGGAAACCGGGCGAACCTTCTGAACGATATTTTCGATATGATCGATCGGATAGGAAACACGTGTGTTTTCCGTAACGCTCTTGTCTGCGAAGTCGATCTTGCCTTCAGCATCTACAGTAACGTTTTCAAGCAGTGCATCACGTCTGATTGCGTTGTAGATATCCGGTTCGGAATCCTTGTCGAGGTTGATGACCTTTGCATAGCAGCCGCCTTCGAGGTTGAAGACGCCGTTGTCATCCCAGCCGTGCTCGTCATCACCGATGAGCAGACGCTTCGGATCTGTGGACAGAGTTGTCTTGCCTGTTCCGGACAGACCGAAGAAGATTGCTGTATTTCCGCCTTCCATATTTGTGTTTGCGGAGCAGTGCATGGAAGCGATGCCCTTCAGCGGCAGATAGTAGTTCATCATGGAGAACATACCCTTCTTCATTTCGCCGCCGTACCATGTGTTCAGGATAACCTGTTCATGGCTTGTAATATTGAAGGCAACAGCCGTCTCGGAGTTGAGACCCATTTCCTTGTAGTTGTCAACCTTTGCCAGGGAAGCTGTGTATACCATGAAGTCCGGCTTGAATTCAGCCTGTTCTTCCGGTGTCGGCTTAATGAACATATTCTTTACGAAATGTGCCTGCCATGCGACTTCCATAATGAAGCGGACAGCCATGCGTGTGTCTTTATTTGCGCCGCAGAATGCATCGACGACAAACAGTCTCTTTCCGGACAGTTCTTTCAGAGCGAGCTGTTTCAGAGTTGCCCAGTTTTCTTCAGACAGCGGGTGGTTGTCATTCGGATATTCCGGGCTGTTCCACCATACAGTGTCCTTGGAATTTTCATCCATGACAATGTACTTGTCCTTAGGAGAACGGCCGGTGTAAATACCAGTCATAACATTGACTGCGCCGAGTTCTGTCAGCTGACCTTTTTCATAGCCTGTCAGTTCCGGCTTCATTTCTTCGTCAAACAGAAGTTCGTAGGAGGGATTATATACGATCTCTTTTGTATCAGTAATCCCATACTGTGTTAAATCGAGTGCCATACTATTTTTCCTCTCTTTCAGGTATCCTTTCCGGAACACCAATCACAGATATTGTATAATTAAAAGCCTTTTCCGTAAACTGAAAAAAGGGAGAATGTGAAGAAAATCTCAAACCGTCTGTTCCTGCATGCATATCATTCATATGGCAGAAACATTGCATCCCGGATATAATAGTCACTGCTATGAATGAAGAAAACATCCGGGGTAACGCTCTGAACCGGGAGCGGATTATCCCGCTGCTGGACAGTCAGGATATTGATGTATTTACCTGGTCAATCACCGGTTCGACAAATGATACGGCAAGAGAAATGCTGAAACAGGGAAGTATCCGTACTGCCGTACTTGCGGCAGAAGAACAGACCGCAGGCAGAGGCAGAAAAGGTCATACATTCTTTTCTCCTTCCTCCGGATTATATTATTCCCTGGTTCTGAAACCGGAGGATGAAAATGACGCCATTGCCCGCATGACCATCGCGGCGGCGGTATCCCTGCATGAGGCAATCATGCAGTGCACGGGCATTGAATGTGATATCAAATGGGTCAATGACCTGTATCTGAACGGCAGGAAGATCGCCGGCATCCTGTGTGAAGCTCCCAGAGGCACCGACGGAAGCCTGCTCGGCATCATCACCGGCATCGGCATCAACATCCATACCGAAGAATTTCCGGAGGAGATACGGAATACCGCCGGTTCCCTGAACAGACCGGAGCTGGATAAGAATGTACTGACAGCCGCATTGACAAACCGGCTGATGTACTGGTCCCGGCATCTGTGTGACCCCCGGCTGCTTTCCGCATACAAAGCGCATTCGTTCCTTCTCGGAAAACAGGTATCATTTCTGCATAACGGAGCAGAAATCTCCGGTACTGCCGTCGATATCAACGATGACGGAAATCTGGTTGTCGAAGCTGACAGAACTTACGTGCTCAGCTCCGGAGAAGTATCCCTCTGCGGCTGGAATGCGGAATAATCCCAGGCATGCATGCAGGTGTCGCCGTGCTTAAGAGCCGCCCGGTATATATGCATGAAAATCCGCACAGCTTATGCCATGCGGATTGTTTTTATTCTTCAAAGAGGCTTGCGCCGTTGGACTCGCAGACCTGCTTCATCCATTCGTAGGAGTTTTTCTTTGAACGCTTCAGCGTGCCTGTACCGTCGTTGAATCTGTCGACATATACAAAGCCGTAGCGCTTCTTCATTTCACCGGTTCCCGCGGAGACTACGTCGATCGGTCCCCACCAGAGGTAGCCCATGACATCAACGCCGTCTTCGATCGCTTCCTGTGTCTGAATCATGTGATCTCTTGCATACTGCACGCGGAAGTCATCATGGATCTCACCGTTCTCATCCGGCGTTTCATCCAGACCGATGCCGTTTTCCACAATAAAGAGCGGCTTGTGATATCTGTCATACAGCACATTTAATGTATAGCGCAGACCTTCCGGGTCAACCGGCCAGGACCAGGGCTTCGGAGAAACAGCCTTCAGATAAGGGTTATCAACGCCCTTGATTCCGCCTGTATCGAATTCGGCATCTCCGCTGTACTGATAAGCGGAGGACTTGTAATAGCTGAATGCATAATAGTCGACTGTGTAGTCCCTGATCATCTGCAGGCCTTCTTCGCTGATCTCAGGGTTTATGCCCTTTTCTTTCCAGGTTCTCTTCAGGTATCCGGGAATCACGCCGAGGCACATCGGATCACCCATGTAATACAGAGCGGTGCGGGTCAGATTATATGCACCGAGCACGTTTTTCGGATCACAGTTGACCGGATAGTTGGCAACGGCGGAGCTGGAGAGCATACAGCCGATTCTGTTTGCCGGATCAATTTCATGACCGATCTTTACCGTCCACGCATTGGCAACCAGGATATTGCAGTACGCCTGCCACTTGTCCTTTTCATTGACATTCTGCGCATTGACCTTATCTTCCGGGTCCAGGGAAAGAACGCCTGCGGAAACCATCGGCCTGCGGTAGAGGTTGTTGACTTCATTGAATGTCATCCAGAGCGTTACCTTTCCCTTATAGCGGGTGAACACAGTTGTGACATAGCGCTTCCAGAATTCCAGCATTTTATCACTGCACCATCCGCCGTATTCGGTCAGCAGATGCAGCGGCGTTTCATAATGGGAAAGCGTGATCGCCGGTTCCATGCCGAGTCTTCTCATCTCGTCAAACAGATCATCATAAAACTTCAGACCGGCTTCATTCGGTTCTGTCTCATCCCCATTCGGGAAGATTCTTCCCCAGGCAATTGATGTGCGGAAGCACTTGAAGCCCATGCCTGCCATCAATGCAAGGTCTTCCTTATATCTGTGATAGAAGTCAATGCCGTCATGGCTGAGGTAGATCTTTTCCGGATTCAGCTGCATTTCCCATTTATGCGCTTCCTCATTCCATTTCAGACCGGGTTCTTTTGTGTTGATGCCGACGCAGATATCCGTGACATTCGGCTGTTTGCCGTCCTCCAGCCATGCACCTTCCAGCTGGTTTGCGGCTACCGCTCCGCCCCACAGAAATCCTTCAGGGAATTTTCTTTCACTCATTTCAAGCACCTCTTTTCTTCAAGCACAGTATAGCTGATGCAATATATAATGAATAATATATTATTAATGTATTAAACATCGTTTTTAAAGATATTTGAGGTGTCTATGAATTATGATGAACTGCATGTATTCCTGACAATTGTGCAGTGCGGCAGCATTTCCGCAGCTGCGTCGAGACTGTATACCAGCCAGAGCAATATCTCAGCCAGGCTGCTGAATCTGGAAAAAGAATTCGGACATCCCCTGATCATACGGGGACGCGGCAGAAAAAACATTGAACTGACCGCACACGGAGACAAAGTGCTGGAAATTGCCCGCAGGATGGAATCGCTCAACACTGAAATAGAATCTCTGAAACAGGATTCCCTCCGGCAGACGCTCTCCATCGGCGCAACCGAAGCACTGACAAGCTGTACGCTCCTTCCGTTTCTGAAACTGTTTTCCGAAACATATCCCGGGATCCGTCTGACACTGCATACTTACCATTCCACCGAAGTGTGCATGATGGTGGAGAACCAGACGGCAGATCTCGGATTTGCAGGGAAATCAGCACCTTCCGGTCCGGTGATCTCCGTTCCTTTATTCCGGGAACCATTGGTTCTGGTTGTTCATCAGAACAGCCCGTACCGTGACGGCATCAGAGCAGCGGATCTCCCGGCGGAAAAAGAAGTTTACGTCCGGCTGAGCACCGAATATGAAAGGTGGCACAGTGAACACTGGCCGGCAGGCAGCTTCCGGATCCAGGTGAGCACCGGAAGTATGATTGCGGATTATCTGAGCAGTCCAGATCTGTGGAGTATTGCGGCAAGAAGCAGTGCGGAACGTATGATCGCCCATTATCCGCTGAAAATGATCCGCTGCGCAGATGAGCTGCCGGTGCGCGCCTTTTATATGCTGGAGAACAAATATCCCCGGCCTTCCCGTATCCCGGCTGTGAATCTCCTGAAACAGGAGCTTCACGAATGGATCAGCCGGAATGAGATCCTGCAGGTTGAAAGTTCCGGGAACAGCAGGATTATCTGAAAATGATCAGTTCTTCCGAATAGTAAATATCATCGAAAACGAAGTATCGCTGTTTTCTTCCGGAAACAGAAAACCGTGTTTCGCGTGATATAAATCATAGCCGCTGTATTCCGTGCTGCATGTGATGGTATATTCGTCCGAAGACCAAGTAAAATCATCGAATCTGTAACCCCGCAGCATTTCAATCATTTCTTTTCCGTTTTGACTGTATGGAGATTCTCCCGTAAATGCCAGGGAAAGCAGTTTCATCCGGCTGATATAATATCCGACGACATGCACGCCCTCATCCGACTTACTGCTCATTACCGCTTCTTTCAGAAATCCGTTTTCTTCTTTATAAGTGAATTCGGGCAGGCTTTCATTACCACCTGTAATGATTACGGTTTCGTTTCCCGGGAAATAAAGCTGTCCGCCGCTGTCCATTCTCTCAGGATCATTCTGTGTAAAAGACGAGATCTGATTATAGTTCTTTATGAATTGCTGTAACGTCAGATCACCGTGATATTTGGGGTGGTATCCCAGCATGAGTGCTCCTGCCGTCACAGCGATGCATGCCGCACAGGATCCTGCATAAAGAATATAACGGTACGGTTTCTCATCCTTCAAAGACAGCACACTGCCTTCTTCCCATTCTGCAGTTTCACCGTTTCTGCACGCCTGATAAGACTTCCAGATCCGGTACAGCGACCAGACAGGAATCTGAAATCCCAGTCCGTACCGGAACAGTTTCCATGTTCTTTCCAGTGCCTCCTGATATGTCAGAGGACGGCTTTCTTCACTCTGCACGCTCAGGCCGAGCAGTGCCTTTCCCGGCGTTGTTCCGAACCGTGAAAGCAGGAACGGTTCTGCGGCCAGCATCATGAGTGATTCCGCAATGATATTGAATAGTCTGTCACCGATGTTATCAAGTCCCGGATTTCTGTGAAATACCAGTATCCGGATCACTGTCCAGACAGTTCCGCACGCTAACAGATCCAGCATTCTTGCAAAGTATCTGCGTACAGGAGCCCGCAGGGGCCTGATGGCATCTTCCTGCGGAAGCGGGGTATCGGTTCCGGAGCCGTTCTGCAATAGCTGCATGTACTTTCCGGCATCCAGAGATTTATATTCTTCCCGGTTTTCATATGCCTGGCGGCATATCCGCTGTGCCGTCACTGTTTCTTTCTGTTTCTGTTCCAGCACTTTCAGGCTGTGCGCCAGCACATCCGTCAGCTGTTTTTCACCGCTCTGCAGCATTCGGATTTCTTCAATCGAAACGCCGAGTATCCTGAGCAGGCGGATCCGTTCCAACGTTTCCCGGTCTTCTGCGGAATACTCCCGGTATCCGTTTGAATTTCTTTGCGGAGAAAGCAGACCCTCCGCCTCATAAAAGCGGATATTTGCCCTTGTCATTCCGACAGTTTCTTCCAGTTCACTGATTTTCATACTTCTCTGCCGCCTTTCCGTATTCACCGTACACTGTCATCCTGCTTTACAGTCAAGGTATATTTCATAAAACAGGCACAAAATTCAAACTTTTTCCGAATTCATCCATTCTTCATACGTGCAGATGCTCTCTTCTTCCGAAATAAACTGTTCCAGTTCTTCTTCAAACTCCCGGATCGTATCCGCACGGTTGTAATTCGGATATCTGTTTTTCAGCATATAGCAGATTCTCGGGGCCGGTCCGTCCTTGATGCGGCAGAAACGGATATTCTCCCGGTCTCTCAGCGCACTGATAACCGACATCGGCGCGACTGCCCACCTGCCGGGAATATTCAGATAATTCTGCAGCATGCTTCCGGTATTGACGGTAATCAGCGGCAGTGATGAAGGCGACCAGCGGGCATCATGCCACCGCTGATAATCCGGTCCCCAGTTCAGATAGATTTCATCCGCAACATTCAGCTCACTGCAGGAGATACCATCCCTGTATCTGCTGTCTTTATGGCACATCAGATACATCAGTTCCCGGTAAACCGGTACGGAGATCAGATCGGGATAATTGACGGCACTGAAAACGAAGCCGATATCGGAGCTTCTGTTTTCCACCAGCCGGTGTATTTCATTGGAATGGTGCGTGTTGATTTCCAGACGGATATCCGGGTGATGATCAATATATCTGCAGAACAATCCGGTCAGTGTATAATTGTTTACCGCATCCACGCTGGCAATGGACAGTTTCCGGATTTCCTGCGATACACTGACTGCCCGGGTTTCCTTGTACAGGGCTTCCCACTGGTTGGCAAGGCTCACAAACGACCTGCCCCGTTCCGTCAGTTCAATACTGCGGTGCCCTTTTTCCCTCAGCAGCAGCTTTACTCCAAGTTCATCCTCCAGCTGCTGAAGACGGGCGCTGACCGTGCTCTGGGAAACATACAAAGACTCCGCTGCACCGGATACCGTACCATAGGATACAACTGCCAGAAATGTCTCAATCTGTTCATAATTCATATCTTCACCATATTATCGATCTATTCGATATTTTATATCTTTTTTATTTGCTATTTTAATATATCATACCCGCCTATATTAAAGATGTAAACAGAACAGAAAGTGTTCTGAAAGGGGAAAACATTATGACTATTTCACTCGACCTGATTCAAACCGTAGGACTGGCAGTTCTGGTCTACATGCTCGGAAGATGGATTAAAAGCAAAGTTGGATTCTTCCGGAAGTATTTCATCCCTGCACCCGTTATCGGCGGACTGATCTGCAGCATCCTGATCTTCATCGGTCATCAGACCGGAACCTTCGAAGTAGAAATGACCGGTACACTTCAGGACTTCTTCATGAATCTCTTCTTTACAGGCACAGGTTTCACCTGCAGTATGGCAGTTCTGAAAAGAAGCGGAAAGCTCGGCGCCAAACTTGCGGTCGGCGCAGTCTTCTTCCTGATTGTACAGAACCTTGTAGGCGTTGGTCTGTGTTCAGTGTTCGGACTGAATAAGCTGCTCGGCATCGCAATGGGTTCCATCTCCATGTCCGGCGGCGTCGGATCCGGCGCATCCTTCGGTCCCACACTGGAAAGCCTCGGTGCTGAAGGCGGAACGGCAATCGGCGTAGCGGCAGCTACCTTCGGACTGCTGCTCGGCAGCATTACCGGCGGCCCGGTCGCGGAATTCCTCATCAAAAAATATGATCTCAAGAGCACAGGCGTTGAAGCACAGGCCGAAGAAAAGAAAGTGCATGTTCTGGATCAGAACAATTTCTTCAACAGTGTTCTCCTGCTTCTGCTGGCTGCATTCATCGGCTCCTATATCTCAGCACTTCTGAAACTGACCGGACTCAGCTTCCCTTACTATGTCGGCTGCCTGTTCGGCGGCGCACTGATCCGTAATATTGCGGATGCAAGAGGCATCGAACTCCGCATGAATGAAATCGACATTATTTCCAATACAGCTCTGAACCTGTTCCTTTCCATGGCGCTGATGTCACTGAATATCGCAAAGCTGATTGACCTGGCTCTTCCGATGATCATCACACTGCTTGCCCAGGCTGCAGTCATGATGCTGTGGGCAATTCTCGTTACCTTCCCGACCATGGGCAAAGACTACGATGCGGCAGTTATGGCAGCCGGACACTGCGGCGTCGGTCTCGGTCAGACACCGAACGCAGTCGCAAATATGGCAGCTGTCATCGAAAAGAACGGACCGGCCCCGACAGCATGGTTTGTACTTCCGGTTGTAACAGTCATCTTCATCAACATCTGCAATCCGATCATCATCACATTCTTTATCAATCTGTTCAAATAAGAGGAGAACACATCATGGAACTGAATGAACAGACAATCAGAGAATTATCAAAGCTTCCTACAGGCAATGTCGCAGACAACAATCCCAACGGCGGCGTCATGGATTCCGGCATCACGCCTCTGGATACAACCCTGCATATGATCGGCAGAGCCGTTACAGTCAGGTGCGCTCCCGGCGACAATCTCGCTCTGCATCAGGGAATCTATGCGGCTCAGCCCGGTGATGTCCTGGTATTTGACTGCGGCGGATATACCGGCGGCGGTCACTTCGGAGATATCATGGCTACTGCATGCAAAGTCAGAGGAATTGCCGGCGTTATCATTGACGGTACATGCCGCGACAGGGAAGATATCAAAGGTCTGAAGTTCCCGGTATATTCCCGCGGGACATGCCCTGCCGGAACAGTCAAGGAAACGCTTGCCAGGATCAATGTTCCGGTAACAGTCGGCGGTGTATGCGTGCATCCCGGTGATCTGATCTTTGCGGACGGAGACGGCGTCGTAGTAATACCGCAGGCGGAAGAAGATGAAGTTATGAAAAAAGCCCTTGCCAAATATGACAAGGAACAGATCATTCTTGAAAAACTCCATCATGGCATGACCACCCTGGAAATCTACGGGTTTGACAAGCTGATCGCAGCCAAACAGAAATAGTTCAGAAATCCGGATCAGTTTCCGGATTTTTTTATTATCTCAGACCCCACGATTTCTTTCAAAAAACCATAAGAAAACTGCGGTATGACTGTCCACACCGCAGTGATCATTACAGTTATTAAGCGCCGAAGATTTTCAGCATGAAGCCTGCCGCAACGGCAGAACCGATAACGCCGGCAACATTCGGACCCATTGCATGCATCAGCAGATAGTTGGAAGGATTTGCCTTCTGGCCTTCCATCTGGGATACACGTGCAGCCATCGGTACGGCAGATACGCCTGCGGAACCGATCAGCGGATTTACCTTTCCGCCGGTTACTCTGTACATGATCTTGCCGAGCATCAGACCGCCGATGGTACTGAAGCTGAATGCGATCAGACCGAGGATGACGATCTCGATTGTTCTCAGTGTCAGGAATGTTGTAGCAACTGCCTTGGCACCGACAGAGATGCCGAGGAAGATAATGACGATATTGGTCAGAGCGTTCTGGGCAGTATCGCTCAGACGGTCGGTCAGACCTGTTTCCTTCAGCAGGTTGCCGAACATCAGCATACCGATCAGCGGTGCTGTATCCGGGATCAGCAGAGCAACGAAGATTGTAACCACGATCGGGAATATGATCTTCTCTTTCTTGGAAACACGGCGTGTCTGCTTCATGACAACCTTGCGTTCCTTTTCCGTTGTCATCAGACGCATCAGCGGCGGCTGAATCATCGGAATCAGAGCCATGTAGGAATATGCGGCAATTGCGATTGCCGGCAGGTAATCCATCGCCAGCTTGGAAGCTGTCAGGATGGCTGTCGGTCCGTCGGCACCGCCGATGACGCCGATGGCAGCCGCGACATTCGGTTCAAAGCCAAGTGTCAGAGCCATCAGGAATGCCGTAAAAATACCGAACTGGGCGCCGGCTCCCATAATCAGGGAAGACGGATTCGAAATCAGCGGTCCGAAGTCCGTCATCGCGCCGGTTCCGAGGAATACCAGTGAAGGATAAATTCCATACTCAACACCGAGAGACAGATAATGAATCAGTCCGTCGGTAATTCCGGTGCGCGGCAGGTTTGCCAGCAGCATTCCGAATGCGATCGGAATCATCAGAAGCGGTTCATACTTCTTGCCGATACCGAGGTACAGCAGGAAGCATGCAATCAGAATCATTACAAGGTATCTCGGATCTTCGAAGATACCGGCAAATCCGGATTCTGCGAAGATCTTCAAAAGGACATCAATAATATACATGTGATATCCCCCTTACTGAATTGTTCCCAGAACCTGATCTGTCTGTACAGAAGCTCCCTTAGAGACGGTGATGGATGTGATCTCGCCGTCACGCGGTGCAACGATTTCGTTTTCCATCTTCATTGCTTCGAGAATGAACAGGATATCGCCTTCGCTGACCTTCTGGCCGGCACTGACTTTGACATCCAGAATTGTACCGGGCATCGGTGACTTGATCGGATCGCCTGCTCCGGCAGGTGCAGCGGGTGCTGCAGGTGCGGCCGCAGGAGCAGCTGCCGGTGCCGGTGCTGCAGCAGCGGGTGCTGCAGGTACAGCGGTTACTGTTTCGGCAGGTCCTGCATATACTGCAGTGGCTTCGCCTTTTTCTACTTCAACTTCGTATTTCTTGCCGTTTAATGTAACAATATATTTCATTTTCGGATAACCCCCTTAGTCCAGTGCTCTGATCGATTTGAAGATAAGATGATCGAGAGGTATTTTTGTGGAATCGCTGACGATTGCCATCAGGCAGGCAGCGGTCTTTTCATCAACATCATACAGTGCAAGTTCTCCGCCGTAAGGACCGACCGGTTTTGCCGGTTCGGCCGCCGGAGCAGGTTCAGCCGCCTTGACAGCGGGAACCGGTGCAGCGGTTTCGGCTTTGGATTCAACGCCTGTAACGATTTTGCTGACAAGCTCAATGATTCCCCAGAGGATCACCAGCATCAGGAAGACAACGATGAATCCCGACGCTGCGATCATCAGTGCCTGTACGGCAGGCATATTACTCCACCTCCTGGATGGAATATGTTACCTTGAGCGCTTTCTTCTCACGGCGTTCCTTCAGGAAGGCTTCAGCCTGCTGAGGGAATGCGACGTAGCTCAGTACATCTTCTTCGCTCTCTGCCAGATCACCGAGGTATGCTTTCGCACCCGGGATTTCCGGTTCGATTGTATCGTCATAACGGCCTTCGAACGGCTTCTCATCGCCGAGCGCCTTTTCCATCAGTTCTTTGGAAATCGGAGCAGGGGATGCACCGTATTCACCGCGGCAGTATGCCTTGATTTCCTTGGAAACAAGCTTGTATCTCTCGCCTGTCAGGACGTTTGTAACTGCCTGTGTTCCGACCATCTGGCTCATCGGTGTAACCAGCGGCGGATATCCCATATCTTCTCTGACACGCGGTGTTTCTTCCAGAACCTCATCCAGTCTGTCGAGCTTGTCAACTGCTGTCAGCTGGGAAATCAGATTTGACAGCATGCCGCCAGGAATCTGATAGTTCAGGGCATCGATCTTTGTTGTCAGAACGGAAGGATTCAGTCCGCCTTCCTTCAGGAATCTTGCCTGTACCGGCTTGAAGTGATCGTTGATCTTCTGGCAGACCTTCAGGTCGACGCCGCTGTCAATGTTCATTTCGTTCAGTGTATAAACCAGGGACTCCGTGGACGGATGGGATGTACCGCCGGAGAAGATGGAAATTGCGGTATCAACACCGTCTGCACCTGCTTCGATTGCCTTGAGCAGAGTCATCGGGCCAAGACCTGTTGTGCTGTGGGAATGCACATAGATCGGAAGCCTGACTTCCTTTTTCAGAGCCTTTACCAGGTCATAGCATACCTGCGGGCTCATGATGCCGGCCATATCCTTGATGCAGATGGAATTGCATCCCATGCTTTCCAGTTTCTTTCCGAGTTCCACATAGCTTTCGAATGTGTGAATCGGGCTGATCGTGTAGCAGATGGTTCCCTGCGCATGTCCGCCTGCCTTCAGGCATTCATCAATTGCGGTAGCCATGTTCTGCGGGTCATTCAGAGCATCGAAAATACGTATAATATCGATTCCGTTTTCCACAGACTTGCGTACGAATGCACGGACTGTATCATCGGAATAATGTCTGTATCCGAGGATGTTCTGACCTCTTAACAGCATCTGCAGCTTTGTATTCTTTACCTTTGAACGGATGAATCTCAGTCTGTCCCACGGATCTTCATCCAGATAACGCAGGCAGGAGTCAAATGTAGCTCCGCCCCATACTTCCATTGAATAATAACCTGCCTGGTCCATTGTTTCGAGAATATCCTCAAAATCGGAACGAGGCATACGGGTAGCGATCAGCGACTGATTCGCGTCACGAAGTACCACTTCAGTAATATGTACCTTTTTCTCCATAAGGTTTCAGCCTCCCTTTTTTTTATTACATATCAGTTTCTTTTTATATCATAAAAATGCTGTTTTGTCTTGAAAAAAACCAACAAAAAATTAATATTTGATAATTTAGTCACATAGTTCTTCGGGTTGTTTCTGAAACACGGTCAATTCATAAGCAAAACCGAATAATCTCATAAAAAAAGCCCGAATATAAGCTGATCCGGGCATGTTCAGTTCTCTCCGTATTGTTCAGGCCGGCACGGCGCGGTATCCATGCGCCATTCCCCGTCCTCGTACACAAATTTCATGATGCCGCCGTTGGGAAACAGTTTTGACTCCGTATCCGTACGGGCGTTTCTGTACTCGTTCAGATCAATCCCGAGCAGATCACGCATCAGAAACAGCGCGTAGGTTCCGTGGGATACGATCAGGACTTTATCTCCGTTCCTGCACCGGCGGATAATCTCATCGAAACAGCGGTGAATCCGGAGACTGATGGTTTTGCTGTCTTCTCCCTGCACATCATTCCATGATCCGAAGATTCTGCGGATCTTCAGATCCTTTTCGGGCAGTTCCGATGTCTTTGTGCCGTCCAGAAGCCCGTAATCGAATTCCTTCAGATCTTCATGTGTTTTCAGAACGGCATTATGCCTTCTGAGGATGATCCGGGCAGTCTTTACGGCTCTCGGACTGGGGGAACTCCAGGCTTTATCAAACGGAATCCCTTTCAGAGCCTGCTCGGCTTTTTCCGCATCCGCGATTCCCTTTTCCGTCAGCGGGGAATCACACCAGCCCTGCAGTCTTCCCAGGACATTGAACAGCGTCTGTCCGTGGCGGACATACCAGAACTCGACTCTCATGGTTCTGTATAGCAATCCGGATCTTTCGGCAGCTGCCTCAGGATCCATGTTCCGTTATCATATGCAAACCGCAGGATACTGCCGTTGGGAACGGGAAGCTTTCCGCCGTTTGCCTTTCTCAGTGCGGCGATGTCCACACCGAGCATTTCTTCCATCAGATACATGCAGTAGGAACCGTGGGATACAATCAGCACTCTGTCGCCGTCCGCACATTCCCCGGCAATTTCTTCCAGAGTATGCCGGATTCTTTTTTTCATATCCGGAATGCTTTCGCCTTCCACATGGCTCCAGTCACCGGTGCTGTTTCCGTATTCGATCGCTCTCCGTGTGACCGGATCATCGATCAGCGCACCTTCCGCAAGACCCACATAATGCTCCATCAGTCCTTTTTTTCTAACGGGGACAAGTTCTCTTTCACCGAGTACAATCTCCGCGGTATCCTCCGCTCTGCCGCTGAAGGAACAGTATGCACGTGTAAAGACCGTATCCTTCAATGCGGCACCGGCACGCTGCGCATCCCCGATTCCCTTTTCAGTCAGCGGTGAATCGCATTGTCCCTGATACCGGCGCATCCGGTTGAACAGCGTCTCTCCATGTCTGACATACCAGAATTCGACAGACATCATACACTCCTCAGAGCATCGCGCAGATTTGTAACTCTGCGGCAGCCCGGGTTATCATATCTCCCTTTTCTGTCCAGCAGAATCGGCGTGATCCCTGCGTTTCTTGCGCCTTCCACATCGGATACCGGTGAGTCGCCGATATAAACTGCGTCTGCAGCGTCGACTCCCGCAACTTCCAGTGCTTTTTCAAAGATCTCTTTATTCGGCTTATAGGATCTGACCATGTCGCCGCAGATAATTCCGTTGACATGCAGATCATTTCTCTTCAGGCATACCCTGACATACTTATCACTGTTGTTTGTAACGATATACACCGGTCTTCCGCACTGTTCGAGGAATGTTTTGACATCCGTGAAGATCGGTGCATACATCCATCCCGAGATCACAATCTGACGAAGTTCTGCCAGATCATCCCTCAGACCGAATTCTTTCTCTGCCATTGTCAGAAGCTTCAGGCAGATCTCCTCTTCGGTTATAAAATTGTCACCATATGAAGCTATTTCAAGATTCTGAAGATTCTTCGTCCACCAGGTGAACAGTTTTCCTTCATCGGCGCTGCTGTTGGCTGCACACCGGGCGATCATCTGCTGCATATCAGGCCCGTATTCCTGCAGTATTGTCCCGAAATAATCCAAAAAGACAGCTTTTGCCATAGTACTACTCCTTATAAATCCACACAAAATTATAACACAGCGCTTTTCGGTGAACAGTATTTCACCCAAAGTGTAAGCGCTTAACTGTTACTGTTCACACGGTAGAAGGCTTCCCTGAGGATTAACCTCTTGAGAAGCCTTCTTTCATCATCTGGTATATATTATGGCCTTGCTGGTCTGCTGACTTTATCAGGCTCAGCACATTGCAGTATA
>SVBN01000018.1 GCA_015058875.1 Erysipelotrichaceae bacterium
ATGCGTATGCAAGATAATTATGAGGCAGAATGCATTGCATAAAGAGTTCGGAAGCCGTATGCGTTAGAGGCGCACGTACGGTTTGACAGGGGGCGGCAGATGTTGAATCTGTCGCCTACCTTATTATAGAGGCACGCATGAACCGTGAACAATTGGAACAGAGAGTGAACAGTGCAATAATCAGACTGATCCATCAGAAAGGCTATATCTGTGCCGTGGATGTGCTTATGGAGTCGGGAATACTTGCCAAAAAGGACTATGAGACATGGAGAAACCGCAGGGTTCCTTATCTGGAGCGGGTCTGTCATGCCAATCTGAGCCAGCTTTCCGCTGTGAATCATCTCATCCGCAGTTATGCTGTGAAGAACGAGCTGAAGCCCTCCTATACTGCATACATGTCGTGGGGGAAGGGAAAGAAGGAAAAACTTCGCTTCTCAAAAACCGGGAATGAAACAATAGAAAAGAACTATGCGACTCATTACGTATCACCTGCGCTGAAGAAAAAGAAAGAAGAGGAACATACTGACAGCACCGCTGCAGACTCGGAAGGTCTGTAACGGTTTTTTATCATGCGGAAAAAGAAGTTATGTTTGCGGACTGACAGGTTATTATGAAAACAGAAAACGGAGGATGAAACGATGATACATGCACAGCTCACAATGCGCTCTGTTGCCCTGGATATGGATACCAAGGTGGATGTTCTTCTGCCTGAGGACAGACACGAGACAAAGGATCTCAGAGGAAAGAAATATCCGGTACTGTATATTCTTCATGGGGCAAAAGAAGACAACAGCTCCTGGATGAATCTTTCCAATATATTCCTGATGTGCAGGGACCTCGATCTGATTGTGGTGATGCCTACAACATACAGAGGTTCTTATGCGGATGCGGAATACGGCCAGAAGTATTTTACATATATTGCGGACGAACTGCCGATGAAGATGAAAAACTATTTCCCGATCAGCGACCGCATGGAAGATACCTTTATCATGGGTGAATCCATGGGCGGCGGCGGAACTTTCCGGATTGCCATGAGAAGGCCGGAGAACTTTGCCAAGGCAGTGGTTCTTTCTTCCGGAAACAGAAATCCCTTTGCCGACGGAAGAACGACAGCAATCGACAGAGGTGTGTTCAAAGATGAGGAAACCTGGCTTGCCTCGGATAATAATGCGGATACGCTGATCCGGAAGATGAAAAACTATCAGGGACATAAGCCGGATATGGTATTCTACTGCGGAACGGAAGATCATGTATATCCGGGATGCGTGGAACTGTATGAAACATTGAAACGGGAAGTGCCGGATATGAATGTGAAGGCGGAGTTCTGGCATGGCCAGCATAATTTCTTCTTCTGGAATCAGGCAATCCCCAAAGCTTTGAAGGAATTCGGTTTTGAAGTTGTTGAAAATTCAGTGATCTGAAAAAACAGAAAAACGTGCAAAACAGGAAGAAAAAACAGGAGAGCAGGCGATTATAACGGGGAAGGGAACTGTGAATAAGATGGTTATATTCACAATGTCAGCCTGATGCTGTTTTCCGCTTCCTGCTTATAAGAGAGGAAGTTGAAGACATACTGTGGAGAATGATTACGTGCCGGAATCCATTATGCGGAGGAGAATGAAGGGATTCATAAATAATCCAGGTAAGAAAAAGTTGTATTATGCAAGTAATATTGCTGAAATTGTGCTAATATAACGGAGCACAGGAGGATTACAGGATGAGTGAGAAAAAAGAAAGCAAGCAGCTGATCCGGGACCTGACCTCTGGAAGTGTTCCCGGTACACTGCTCAGATTTGCAATGCCTTTGTTCTTTTCGGGATTATTGCAGACAGTATATAACATGGTAGATATGATCGTGGTCGGACAGTTTGTCGGAACCAACGGTCTTTCCGCGGTGTCCATCGGCGGTGAAGTACTCCAGCTGCTGACATTTGTGGCAATGGGCTTCTCCAATGCCGGACAGATAACCATTTCAAGATATGTCGGTGAAGGCAGAAGAGACCGTGTCGGTCAGATGGTGGGCACATTGTTTACACTGCTGATGAGCGCGGCGGTTGTGCTGATGATCACATTCCTGATCGGTTATAAAGGGGTTATGGCATGGCTGAATACGCCTGCGGACTCCTGGGATATGACCAGGGATTACATCGTGACATGTATCTTCGGTCTGATCTTTATCTACGGATATAATCTGGTATCCGCAATCCTCAGAGGCATGGGTGATTCCAAGCATCCGTTCCAGTTCATTGCGATTGCGTCCGTTCTGAATATTATTCTTGACCTGGTATTTGTTGCGGGGATGCATCTCGGTGCATTCGGTGCTGCGCTGGGTACAGTTATCGGTCAGGCGGTAAGCTTTATCTTCGCACTGCGTCTGTTGTATAAGAACAGGGAACAGTTCTACTTTGACTTCAGGCCGGAACATTTCCGCATCTATGGGACTGTAATCAAACCGCTGCTGTCACTGGGTATCCCGATGGTCATCCAGTCAGCTGCCATCACATTCTCCATGCTGTTTGTCAACTCCTATATCAATTCCTACGGTGTTACGGCGGTTGCCGTTACCGGCGTCGGCAGAAAGATCGAATCCATTGTCAACATTGTTTCCCAGGCAGTCTCCAGTGCCGGCGGTGCTATGATCGCCCAGGCACTCGGTGCCAACAAGATCAAAAGAGTTCCGAAGGTCGTCTTTACTGCATTCAGTGTAGTGGCTGCCCCGGCTGTTCTGATGGGCATCATTACAATCTTCAAACCGGAATGGCTGTTCGGGCTGTTCTCCAGTGATGAAGCAGTGCTGACGCTGGCACTGACTTATATCCCGTTTGCATTGATTCAGTACGCCGGCTCCACTGTACGTCCTGCCGCATTCTCTCTGATCAACGGATCGGGGAATTCCAAACTGAATCTGGCTGTTGCACTGCTGGATGGTATTGTCTGCCGCGTTGGTCTTGCATTGCTGTTCGGCGTTCAGATGGGTATGGGAATCAAGGGCTTCTGGCTTGGAAATGCAGTCTCCGGACTGGTACCCGGCCTGATCGGCGGAACATATCTGCTCAGCGGAAAATGGAAGCTCAGAGCATCCGGCGCAATGAAATCCTGAAACATGAAATAGCCGTCGGTTTTAAAATGCTTTCGGAGCGGAATTTCAGGTAAGATGTTTTACTGGTTTTACTACTTTCACTGCTTTTACTGGTTTTTGGCAGTTCAAAAATGAATATGAACATACAGAAAACCGGCTGATTTGCTCCAGCCGGTATATCTGTATTATCGTCAGTCTTTATATGGCCACTCGAAGTCGTCATCTATCGGACATACATACGGTTTGCCCTGCGTGCTTGTCTGGAATTCCTGTTTTGCGGCTTCCAGCTTTTCCGGATCGGCGATCAGTCTCCATGCGCCGCCTGCCATAATCTTCGCGGCACGGATCATGCCTTTCATGCCGATGGAAGAGCCTGCAGTTGCAGTCATCATCCAGCTGTGTCCTGCTGTCAGAGTTGTGGCAGTGCATTCATTCACCTGGAATCCCGGGCAGATATAAGACACATCACCATAGTCCGTGGAACCGTAGATATTATTGGTGCGCAGTGTCTGATCGGTTGCGACAGGAGGAGTATCAGGCGTATACTGCGGTGATTTCTGATTGATTTCATCCGCAAACTTCAGTTCTTCTTCTGTGTAGGTAATTGCCGGAATCTCTTTTCTTGCGTCCTGGCATGCCTGTGCAAGCACATGGTTCTGCAGTGTCGGATACAGTCCGCCGATTCTTGTGACTTTCAATGTGGTATCAGTCATATGCGCGGCGCCTTCCGCACATCTGACAACACGGTTGAATGCATCGACCGTTGCTTCACGTGTCAGTGCTCTGACAAAATATTTGACCTGGGCGTGATCTGGTACGATATTCGGTGCCAGACCGCCGTCTGTATAGATATAGTGCATTCTGACATCACTTGTGACATGTTCTCTGAGGAATTCGACGCCGATATTCATCAGCTGTGCCGCATCCAGCGCACTTCTCCCGTTTTCCGGAGCACCTGCCGCATGTGCTGTTCTGCCGGTGAAGTCGAAGAATGCGCCTTCCACGCCGGTATGGATTCCCAGTGTATCACTGGCCAGGGAAGACGGATGCCATGTAATGGTGAAATCGCACTCCGTAAATGCGCCGCGCTTTGCCATGATGCCTTTGCCGGTCAGCTGTTCTTCTGCCGGGCACCCGTAGAAGATGACTGTTCCGGGAAGATGCTCTTCTTCCATCACTGCCTTCAGTCCGATGCATGCGCCGAGGCATCCGACACCGAGCAGATTGTGTCCGCATCCATGTCCGTCTCCGCCCGGAACGATCGGATTCTGATAGGAACAGAGATTCTGGCTCAAACCGGGCAGGCAGTCATATTCCGCCGCGAGACCTACTACCGGCTTGCCGCTGCCCCATACAGCTCTGATGCATGTCGGCATTCCGTATGCACCGACTTCTGTTTCAAATCCGTTGGCTTTTAATACTTCGGCGGTCCAGGCGACTGCCTTGTTTTCTTTCCAGCCCATTTCCGGATTTTCCCATATTTTCTTTGCGAGATCGACCAGCTCTTCGGAATGAGCATCGATTGCCTGATAAGCAGTATTGATCATGTAAAAAACCTCCAATGCAAACATCATAGCGCATCATGAATCTGTTCAGTGCCGGATATCTGAACATTGAAATATAAAATGTTTATCATTTATGAAAACAGTTCTTCTTGTTTCATTCAAAAGAGCATGCGGAAAGTGGTAAACTGACAGTGCAGAAAAGAGGAAAACAATCATGCCAGAAGTAAGTTTTATCGTGCCTGTTTATAATGCGGAAGCTGCATTGGAGCGGCTGATTGAAAGTGTGCTGAACCAGGAATACAGAGATCTGGAACTGATATTGATGGATGACGGCAGCAAGGACGGATCCGGGGCAATTATGGATAAATATGCAGCGGATGATCCGAGAGTCATTGCTGTGCATAAGACAAATTCCGGCGTATCGGATACCCGGAATCAGGGACTGAAGAAAGCGACAGGAAAATATATCCGCTTCCTGGATGCGGATGACTGGATTCCCGATGACTCCACCAAGCAGATGGTAAGAGCGGCGGAAGAGACCGGTGCGGACCTGGTGGTCGGGGATTTTTACCGCGTGGTCGGAGAAAACGTTTCCCGCAAGGGCAGCATCTCCAGTGAAAAAGCACTGAGCCGCAACGAGTATGCGGAATGGATGATGGAATCACCGGCAGATTATTATTACGGCGTCATCTGGAATAAGCTTTACCGGAAAGAAATTCTTGACCGGTATCAATTGGAATTTGATAAAGATCTCAGCTTCTGTGAAGACTTTGTTTTCAACCTGGAATATCTTCTGCATACGGAGAAGGTGATTCCGATTCAGGTTCCTGTCTATTACTATGTCAAAACGGAAGGATCACTTGTCGCAAAGAATATGAATCCGGTCCGGATTGCCAGAATGAAGACTTCCATTTACACGTATTACAACGATTTCTACAAAAACATTCTGAATGAGGAACAGTACCGCAGCCAGCGGGCTAATATTGCCGGTTTCCTTGTTGCGGCAGCCCAGGATGACCTGGTGGTCCCGATGATGCCGGGTACGATGAAACTCGGAGAGGAAGTCATTCCGGCTTATGTGTTTGACGAAAACGAGACAGATCTCTATGTCGGACTGAGCTATCTTTCCGATGCTTATGCAAGATATCTGAATACTGCCGCAATCCGCAGGGATCTGAGTCTGAATGATATGCGTATTCTGAACTTTATGAAGCATGCCGGAAAGTCATTCACCCACAGAGAGATTGCCGGAGCGCTCCGGATCTCCCAGCTGGATGTCATGGCATCCCTTCAGAAGATGGCGCTGCGCAATCTGGTGAAAGTGGAAGTGCATGGGGAAGGACTGCTTGCGGAATACATCGGTTCTGCGGAAATAGAAAAAGATATGGATGAAGCAATGCAGGATCTCAGTGAAGTCTGCACGGATACCATGACGGAAGAAGAAAAAGAACAGTTCAGACTCCTGTTCCGCAAGATGTGCACAGGACTGAGGGAGCACCTGAAATAATGCTCAGCGCACGGGAAAAGGCAAAGCTGTCTGTAGGAAAAGACAATTGGACGACACAGGAGATGGAAGGCGTTCCTTCCATCCGTGTCTCCGACGGTCCGGGCGGACTCAGAATTGAGGCAAAGACAGGTCTCGGCTTTAACGAATCCCATCCGGCTGTCTGTCATCCGACCGCATCTCTGCTGGCATGCTCCTTTGACCGGGAACTGCTGTATGAGCTCGGTGAGATGCTTGCGGAAGAATGTCAGGCGCAGGGGGTATCCGTACTCCTCGGCCCTGGCGTCAATCACAAGCGCAGTCCCTTATGCGGAAGAAATTTTGAGTATTATTCCGAAGATCCGGTGCTGTCCGGAGAACTCGGTGCTGCTTATGTGAAGGGCCTGCAGGATCATGGCGTCGGGACGTCCGTGAAGCATTTTGCCGGCAATTCCAGGGAAAAGGGAAGATTGATCTGTGACAGTGTGATTGATGAAAGAGCGCTGCGGGAAATCTACCTGAAGCAGTTTGAGATTATCGTCCGGAAAGCGCATCCCTGGACCATCATGGCCGCGTACAACATGCTGAACGGGACATACTGCACGGAAAATGCAAAGCTGCTCAGAGAGACTGCCCGGAAAGAATGGGGATTTGACGGCGTCTTTGTCTCCGACTGGGGTGCTGTTTCCGATCCCGTCCGGAGTCTGAAAAACGGATTGAATCTGGAAATGCCGGGCGGGGATCACGGGACATCGGATGCGATACTGAATGCAATGGAAGATGGGATAATCACACCGGAGGAATTGGATGAATCCGCCGGATATATGCTGAAACTGATTGAAAAAGGCGCTCAGCTGAAGCGCAGACGCTTTGATCTGAAACAGCATCTTGATTTTTCGCAGAAAGCTGCGGAACAGAGTGCCGTATTGCTGAAAAACGAGGGCGTTCTGCCTTTGAAAGCAGATCAGAAAATAGCATTGATCGGTGCATTTGCGAAGCATCCGAGATTCCAGGGAGCAGGTTCCAGCCAGATCAACGCGGTCGGTGCGGATTGTCTTTATGACGTGTTTGAAGAAGAAAAGATTCCGTTCACCTATACCCAGGGCTACGAAACAAATACGGACCGTGTCCGTCCGTCCTTGATCCGGGAAGCGGCACATCTGGCGTCGCATGCGGATGCGGCCGTGCTTGTCATCGGTCTGCCGGAACGCCATGAAGCGGAAGGATATGACCGGCATGATCTGGATCTTCCGGAGAACCAGAATGCATTGGTGGAAGCGGTCTGTGCAGTACAGAAGAATGTCATTGTTGTCCTGCAGTGCGGAGCACCCGTCATCCTTCCCTGGAAAGACAATGTACAGGGAATTCTGTGCATGTATCTGTCCGGCGGAAGAGGCGGGCATGCGCTTTACCGGCTGCTGTATGGGAAGGCGAATCCTTCCGGACATCTTGCGGAAACCTGGCCGCTGAGACTGGAAGATACGCCGTCCTGCAGGTACTTTGATGATGATATCCTGCAGGCCCAGTACCGGGAATCCATTTTTACCGGCTACCGGTATTATGATACGCTTCGTATCGGATGCGCTTATCCGTTCGGATTCGGGCTTTCGTATACGCATTTCTCCTGTGAACGGATGATAGTGGCATTGAATGGAGAAAATGCGGAAATCAAAGTACAGGTAAGAAATGACGGGAGCTGTTCCGGCAGAGCAGTCCTGCAGTTATATACCGGAATGCGTGACTCACAAATCTGCAGGCCGGATAAGGAACTGAAGGATTTTGCGTCGGTGCTTCTGAATGCCGGTGAGCAGAAGGAAGTGATATTCACACTGCCGCTGCAGAGTCTTGCATTCTTTGATACAAAGCGGAACGCATGGATCGTTGAGGAAGGAACATACCGCTTCATGATCGGTGATTCCGTGGAGAACATCCTGCTGGAAGAAGAACTGCCTGTTGCGGGAGAAACGGATGTGCATGCGGATCTGAAGAAAGAATATCTGCAGACCGGTCCGGAAGGATTGTATGTTTCCGACCGGGATTTTGAAACGGTACTTGGAAGAGAAATTCCGTCTGTCGCAAAGATCCTGCCGGTCGGCAGGAATACTGCGATTGCGGATCTCGAAGATACAAGAATCGGCAGATATGTGCACCGTGCAGTAAAGCATCTTTTGAAAAACAATTCCCTGAAGGATGTATCGGAATCCATGATCTGGGAAGCTCCGGTACGTATGCTGTTAATGGGAAGCAGAAGATTTACCTGGGAAACCGTGGACGGTGCTGCAGAGCTGCTGAACGGGCACCTGATCCGGGGGATCCGCAGAATCAGAAAGAGTCTGAAATAAAAAGACGAAAAGAGGTGAGCAATGATCTATGTAATGTCGGATATACACGGCCTGTATGACCGTTATTTGAGAATGCTTGATCTGATCTCATTGAAGGAAGACGATACACTCTATGTTCTGGGCGATGTTATTGACAGAGGACCGGACGGGATTGCAGTCCTGCTGGATCTGATGGAGCGGAAGAATGCTGAGCTGTTCCTCGGCAATCATGAACATATGATGCTGATGTGGATGGACGGATATGACAGAGTCAGCTGGCTCATGCAGGAAAATGGCGGAGATGAGACCCTGAGGGCACTGCGCGCACTGCCGAAAGATGTGCAGAAGCGGATCCTCTATTACCTGAGGGAACAGACGCATCTGGTAAAGCATTTGAAATATCCGGATCATCAGCTGATTTTGTCGCATACCGGCGTCTGGCTGGAAGGGACGGATCTTGATACAAAGGATGTCGTATATCCATCCATGCTGGAATATGTCTGGAATATGGGGAGATATTCTCTCTATCAGCTTCCTGCATTAAAGAAGACAGAATATCCGACTACATTGATCAGCGGACATATCATCACCCGCTACATGACGATGTCGGATAAGGATGAGATTGTACAGAGAGACTATTGGAACGGATACTCTTATATCGATATTGACTGCGGATGCGCCATGGGCGCGTACCGCGGGAAACTCGCATGTCTGAAAATCAATGATGAAGGAAAGATCGAAGACGTGCTGTATACAGACTGAACAGAAAAAAGATGCCGGCTGCTTCCCCAGCCGGCATCATGCTATAGAGGGGGTCCGCGGCGAGCAGATCAGCCAACGGTCCAGGGGACGCTGAACAGCGGAGTATAGGAACCCTTCCAGATTCCGAACATGGCTCCGACAATACCGATGACAAGGATCAGTCCGATGCACTTGACCGGAGTCCAGCCTTTCTTCCTGATCAGGAAGAACATCAGCAGTGTGATGAGAAGGGGCAGAAGGCAGGGGAGAATCATGTTCAGATAGGACTGGATCACAATCGGATTCTCACCGTTCTGAATCACCATGCCGAGGGCGGTTCCTCCGCCGTAATTTGCAATCAGGGCACCGACAACAAACACACCGAGAATGGATGCGGCATGGGTAAATTCCTGCGCATATTCCGTCATGACGGAGACAGCCTTCATTCCGAGGTTATAGGAGAAATACATCAGACCGTAGCGCAGTGCCATTTCGCAGCCGAACAGGATCAGGAAGTACAGAATCGGTCCCAGTACCGATCCGCCGATCGCAAGATTTGCACACAGACCGGCGGTAATCGGCACCAGGGTGTACCAGAACAGCGCATCCCCGATTCCCCCGAGCGGAGCCGCAACTGAAATACGTACGGAACGGATGGACTGGATATCCGCTTTCAGCTGCTCCATGGAAAGGACAATTCCCATAACGAAGGTAACAGCGAACGGATGCGTATTCAGAAAGTCCAGGTTATGCGTCATTGATTTTGCAAGGTCATCCTTATCCTTGTGGATTTCCTCCAGACCCGGCAGCATTGACCACAGCCATCCGGCAGCCTGCATGCGTTCATAGTTGAACGATGCCTGCAGCATGGTGGATCTCCAGATCATTTTTGCCAGTGTGGATTTACTGACGGGCTTTGCCGGCGTACAGTCTTTATAATTCTGCAATGTATTAGATTCCATCGCTGAAGCCTCCTTCTTCTGCTTTTTTCTTAATGCCGCTGACGCGGAAGTCATGCACTGCGATTGCCACGCCCAGGAATGCCACTAAAAGCAGGCATGCGGATGAGAGTGAAGCGATATTGCCGATGACCAGCGCGCATACAAATCCTGCCAGCAGGATGCCCCACATATCATTGGCAATCATGATCTTCAGCAGTACGGCAAATCCGACAAACCGCATCATTCCGCCGGCTGCGCTCAGTCCGCCCATCAGCCAGGAAGCGTGATCCGCCAGAGACTGAAGAGCTCCGGACATTGCGACGCCGCCCACGTAGGCAAGCATGGACATCAGTGCAAACAGGGAACCGAGAATGCAGCAGGAGATCAGATTGACTCTTGTGATTCCTGCGGGATCGGCGTTGGCGGCTGCTTCATCGGCTTTTGCCATCAGACCGGACATGATTGTAAATGTCAGGGTGACGATGTACTGCCCGAATGTGGCGAAGATCATGCAGGCACCGAGCGCGGCATTCATATCCATGCCTGCCTTGACCGCAAAGATCATGGCAATGATGGATCCGAGCACCGCATTGGGAGGCTGTGCTCCTCCGACCGGCATGTTTCCGATCATCATCAGCTCGTATGTTCCGCCGATGACAAGACCGGTGCGGACATCGCCGAGAATCAGACCGATGATCGGACAGGCAATGATCGGACGATATGCAATCTCAGTCAGTGAGAACTGGTCGATTGCAAAGACAAATGTAACCACTGCCAGCAATACAATTTCCAGAATATTCATTCTATCCCTCCTATTCTGTCAAACGAACAGCTTTCCCACATCTTCCGGAGCAGTTTGGGGAACCCTGCGGATTTCAAGCTCAACACCGGCTTCCTGAAGCTTTCGGAATGCTTCAACATCACTGTCATCGACAGCTACGCTTGTTGCGACCTGCCGCTTCCCTTCTGACATGTGCATGTTTCCGATGTTGACCTTCGTGATCGGTACGCCGCCCTCCACCAGTTTCAGTACATCCTGCGGTGTTTCACAGATAATCGCAATCATCTGTTTCGGACTTGCTTTTCCGATGATCTGAATTGTTTTGTCAATCGAGAAAAATCTTGTCTGTGCATATCCCGGTGCAGCCATCTTCATCAGTGACTGGCGCATGGTATCCTGAGATACCGCATCATTGGCGACGAGAAGAAGATTTGCTCCGACAGATCCGCACCACTGCGTCGCAACCTGACCGTGAATCAGCCGGTTGTCAATTCTTGTCAGTACAATGTTTGGCATGTTATCTGCTCCTTTTCTGAGGATCTCTGTCCTTCTGACAACATGATAGAATTTTGGCTTTTCTTTTTCTTTGCACTAATTGGGGAGAGATTTGCATGTTTTAAAAACATGCGGGATATGACAAAATACAGGTTCTGTTTCTATCGCGAAACAGAAAGATCAGAAAAAAACCGCAGATATATTTCTTCTATTTCCGAATAATCGGAAATCTATCGGAAATATTTTGCGTCTGTTTCCGATATTATCGGAAATCTTAATCGAAAATGATATAATATTTCCGAGCGGAGGCTGACTATGGAAAAAAACGGTAAAGTAATCAGTGCATCTGAAGCTGCTGAGCTGGCAGGCATGACCAGCCGCAGAATTACAGGAATGTGCAGAGAAGGGAAAATAGACGGTGCATTCCGGAAGGGGAGAAACTGGATGATTCCTGTGTCTTCTTTCAAAAGGTACCTGGAAGAATCCGGAAGAACCGGCACAAATGAGACGGAAGAGCACGATTCTGTAAAGCCTCTGGCAATCGGCAATACGTCGTATGCTGAAGTTTCCAGTGAATGCTATTACGTGGATAAAACGCTGCTGATCAGAGATCTGATCGACGACCGCAGCACGGTCACTTTGTTTACACGTCCGCGCCGTTTCGGCAAAACACTCGCACTCAATATGATCAAGACATATTTTGAGAAGACAGATGAAGATACATCACGTTATTTCCGGGACAGAAAAATATGGCAGTGCGGTGAAAAATACCGGTCTTATCAGGGAAAATATCCGGTGATCATGCTGACATTCAAGGATGTGAAATATGACAGCTGGGAGGATACGCGCGAGTCACTCAGACTGGTCATCGCTGATGAGTTTAAAAGACATACTGAATTGTCCGGAGAGTATGCCGAAAATGCTGCGGAATATGCGGAGCGGCTGGAAAACGGCACACTGAGTGATGTGGAACTCAGCCGCACTCTTATGAATCTGACAAAACTGCTTGCAGAATATCACGATTCGAAAACCGTGATTCTGATTGACGAATACGATACTCCGATTCAGCAGGGCTATACCAGGGGGTTCTCCGGAGAAGTTATTTCATTCATGAGGAATTTTCTGTCCGGCGGTCTGAAGGATAATCCATATCTGGCATTCGGCGTACTGACCGGAATTACCAGGGTATCAAAGGAAAATCTGTTCAGCGGACTGAATAATCCGGTTGTCAATACTGTTCTGGAAAAGAAATACAGTACTTATTTCGGGTTTACCGAACAGGAAGTTCAGGATATGGCGGCCTATTATCATGAAACGGATAAAACAGATGAGATCCGTTTCTGGTATGACGGCTACCTGTTTGGTGATACACGGATTTATAATCCCTGGTCGGTCGCAAATTATTTTGCCGGAGGCTGTGCCGCAAAGCCTTATTGGGCGAATACAAGTGAAAATGAAATCATCCGTGAGATTCTGTCCGGGCTGACGCCGGAAATTGCCGAGGAATTGGAGAAAGTGATGCAGAATGAGGCAGTGCATGCTTCACTTGACATGGAAGTTGTATATCCGCAGATCTCCGATGGAAATGATACTGTTTTCAGCTTTCTGATGATGGCGGGATATCTGACACCGATCGGCATGCCGGAGGAAACAGAGATCGGAACAATAGCTTCGCTTCGTCTTCCGAATGCGGAAGTCAGAAGGATTTTCAATACGGAAATACTGAGCTGGATCAGAAACGGACAGGCTTCAGGCGTGATACCGGAAATTGAAAAAGCAGTTTATTCCTCAGACGCAAAACGTCTCGAAGAAGCACTCCGGAAGTATATGATCTCTTCAATCTCGTATTATGACGGGGCGGCAGAAGGGTTTTATCACGGCATGATGCTCGGACTGATCGCAAGCCTCTCTTCCAGATACTATATCCGATCAAACCGGGAATCGGGTGATGGGAGATTTGACATACAGATGGAACCGAAGACCGGGAATCTGCCGGGAATCCTGATGGAATTCAAAGCATCTTCAGAAAAAGAAAAACTGTCTGAACTTGCTGAAAATGCATTGAAGCAGATCACTGAAAAGGAGTATTACCGGGAGCTTCAGCAGCGCGGAGTCAGGGATATTGTCATGTACGGCATCTCCTTTTCGGGGAAGGATGTATTTGTGAAACTGTCACGCTGACAGGCAGGATTTATTATCAGAAACAATAATAGGGCATTATTGACAGATAAGAAACCATTATGGTCAGATATATTTTTACTTTACGCCGAAAAGTATAAAATAATGCCATCATAGAATGGAGGTGCAGGCATGTTCCGCAAAACATCCAGTGTTGAATTTCTCAGATACGGTGATGTGTATTCCGAACCGGAGGCACTTTGTTTCGACAGCAAAACCAGATACTCCCTGCCGGTGCAGAACCAGGATCTGATCTTTCTGTATCAGGCTGATCAGGATGTCTGTCTTTACTGTTCTTCCGGGATCACTCTGCTGGTGGTTTCCGAAGAGCTGAAGCCGGAGACATTCCGGAATTTTGTCATACACCGGTATATCCGGCTCAGAAAGGGGATGTATTTCAATTTCATCTCTCTGAGCGACAAGGCGGCGGTTACGCTGGCTTTCCCGGAAGGGACAAAGATTCACAGCTGTTTCTTTGAACAGGAATATCATTATGCGCATATCGTTCCGCGCCTGCATATCCGTGATCTGATTGCCTATTATTACAATGTCCGAAGTGCGAATTATAACTTTGCCGGGGAAAAGAACCAGTTCTGGGAACTGACTTATGTGGACAGCGGCACGCTGATCACGGAAATCGAAGGCGTCCGCTATGCTGTGGAAGAGAACCAGTGCATTTTCTATGCGCCGGATCAGTTCCACACGCAGGCGACAGAAGACGGACTCTGTTCCTATCTGACGGTTGTTGTTGGAATGGATATTATCGATCAGTACAAATACCGTCTGATGAACCGGGTGTTCACCTGTGACCGGGATACCCGGAAGGCCATTGAAATGTTTGTCGCTTCCGACAGCAAGCTTTCCATCTACGACAGGGAGATGATGATTCTTTCACTGGAAAGAACCATTCTGAACATCCTCAAGAGCACCGAAGTGATTACGGAAAAAGCCGCAAGCACGCCGATGCAGCAGAAGTTTGAAAATGAAATGATTGAGCAGATTGTTCTGTATATCAACGAGAATATCTCGGAGCCGCTGAGCGTGGAGGATCTCTGCGATCACTTTACCCTCAGCCGCAGCTCCCTGCAGGCGTTGTTCCGTCAGAATCTCAACACCGCGCCGAAGGAATACATCAGTTCTCTGAAACTGAAAAAAAGCCAGGCACTGATCCGTGAGAGCAAATATACCATCTCGGAGATTGCATCAATGCTCGGCTTTTCATCGATTCATTATTTCTCAAGAAAATTCAAAAGTGAGTTCGGCATTTCCCCGAGTGAATACGCCAATAAGATTATCTGAGTACTTCAGATACCTTCTTCCGGTTCTTCCTGAGCAGATTCCGTCAGGACCTTGCAGTCCAGACGCAGGATCTGCTCTTTTGCTGTATGGATGGCTTCGGAAAGCATGGAATCAAAATCGGAAACATAATCCCGTACCAGTACGACTTCCAGAAGCAGGGGAAGACTGACTCCGGCGATGACCTCTAAACGGTCATTCTCCACAGCCAGCTCTGCCGCAGTCTTGAACGGGGTGCCGCCGGGAATATCGCAGAAGATGATTATCTTTCCGCATTCCGCATAGTCTTCAACGGCCTTTTTCAGAGCGTGTTCCAGCTGTTCCGGTTCCCGATCAAAGCATACACCGCAGATACGGTTCAGATCACCGGCAATCAGTTCGCAGGCACTGAGGAAACCAACCGGGAACATTCCGTGTCCGGTAATAATAATTCCTGTCATTGTTTCACCTCATACGGATATACCGTTACTCCCTGCACAACCCGGTTGACCTCTCCGGAAGGACACGGATCATCCGGCATATGTCCTGTTTTCAATGATTTGAATAGCGCAAGTGTCTGTGCTGCCAGGATATATTCCAGTCCCCCAAAGACAGAAGGAACAGAAGATCCGGCATTGAAGCTGATAAAATAATCGGTTTCATTCCGGATGTCATCCTCTCTGGAAGAAACGGTCAGAATCCGGTTTGCTCTGCGCTGATGACTCATTTCCCGGATGATGTCATATTCATACTGCCGGGTATATGCGTCATCGGAAAGATATACGACACATAAAGCAGAGTCCTTAATGACTGACTTCGGGCCGTGCCGGAATCCCATCGGTGAATCATATACGGTATCGACATCTCCCTGTGTCAGCTCGCAGATCTTCAGGGCGGATTCTCTGGCAATGCCTTTCAGCGCACCTGTGCCGAGATAGATGATTCTGTCGAAATCAAACTCCGATACAATCTGATATGCTGTTTTCCATCCTTCGGTGAGATAGGCTTCCGCCTGTTTCGTGACTTCAGTCAGAAGGAGTTCGGTTTCCTCTGTGATCTCATTCTGAAATGCAAGGTATGCCGCCAGATACATGCAGGTAAAGGAGGAGGTCATTGCGAATGCCTGATCATTGGTTTCCGGCGTCAGAACGATCAGATCACAGTTCTCATGGCAATGGGCAAAATGACATAACGCACCGTTTTCATTGCATGTGATGATCAGATGCCGTACTTCTCCGCAGATCTCTTCTGCCAGCTGTACGGCTGCCACAGATTCCGGGGAGTTTCCGCTTCTTGCAAAACTGACCAGCAGGGTCGGCTTTGTGCGGGAAAGATATTCTTCCGGATCGGCCGTGATATCGGTTGTGGCATAGGATTTTACATTGTACCCGTATTGTTTCTGAAGAACAGGTGCCAGGGCATTCCCGATGAAATCACTGGTTCCGGCTCCGGTCAGAATTAGGTCGCAGTTTTCCTTTCCTGCGATTTCCTGAATAAATGCACGCAGTTCTGCATGTCTGTCTCTGATCTGTTCAAAGGTTTTCCGCCATGTTTCCGGCTGCTGGAGAATCTCATGTGCGGTATGGAATCCTCCTGACTTTTTCCATGCATCTTCTGTCTGAAAAAACATCATTTTATCTTTCCTCCTCTTTTTTATCGTTTTCCGGTTCCGATCATCCATGCTCTTCCGCGCACAAATGTCTGAACCACGTCATAATTACTGCCAAGAACCGTGATATCGGCGTCGTAACCTGTACACAGCATGCCCTTGCGGTCATCTATGCCGAGCGCTCTGGCCGGATTGATTGTGCATGCGTTCAGTGCTGATTCAAACGGCACGCCGGCCTGTTCGCACAGGATCTGCAGTCCCCGGTTAATCTTCAGGGTGCTTCCGGCAAGTCCGCCGGTAGTGCACAGGTGCGCCGAACCGTCCGGATATATTTCGATTTCATTTCCACCGAACAAGTGATGTGAACCTGCCGGACATCCCTTGGCCATCAGGGAATCGCTCACCATGATGCCAAGATTTCTTCCTTTCGCATGGAAGAAAAGATTCAATACCGCAGGATGCACATGGATGCCGTCGCATATAATCTCGCCGTAGGTATCACGCATGCGCAGGGCGGCGCCGGCAAAGCCGGGTTCGCGATGGTGCAATCCGCGCATGCCGTTGAAGACATGCGTCATGGAGCGGGCGCCATGGGCACATGCTTCAAGCGCCTGTTCGTACGCTGCGGAAGAATGCCCCTGGGAAACAAGAATTCCATGGGAAGCGCAGTATTCGGTCAGCTTGTAATCCGGATCATGTTCGCATGCCATGGTGATGATCCGGATCAGCCCTTCTGCTTCTTCCTGAAGACATTGGAATTCCTGCAGGTCTGCGGGACGGACATGCTGCTGCGGCTGGGCACCTTTATATTTCTGGTCGAGGTAAGGTCCTTCCAGGTGTATGCCGAGTATTTCCGCTCCCTCGTATCCTTTCCTTACGGTGCCTGCGACATTCCTGACTGCCGCCGCAAGTACCTCATAGCTCTGGGTGATGGTGGTGGGGCAGATGCCGGTAACGCCTTCCGAAGGGATTTCGTTCATCCACTTGCGCAGTCCTTCCGGCGTGGCGTCATTGGTATCCCAGCCGGCGTATCCGTGGGTATGGATATCGATAAATCCCGGTACGATTCTGAGATCGCCGTAATCAAGATCCGCAGTCCCGGTTTCGTAAGGGAGAATATCTCTGATCTTTGATCCGTTCAGTTCCAGCTGTGCCGGGACAAAGTGTGACTGGATCCAGACATTCCGGCTCTGTATGATCATTGTGAAACCTCCCGGAAGAGTTCCTGCTGGCGGGTTGCGTAGAGATATTCATCGATGGTATCACCGATATGATCAATAATCAGATCTTTCGGCCGGTTGGGAAGAGTTCCTTCCCGGACCCTGACATACTGCACCGGCATGAACTGGCTCAGCAGATTCAGCGGCACCCCGTTTTCAAGATGACGCATCATCTTCTTCCTGGACTCGATGACATTTGTGTCCGGAAGGTAATACCGGCACCGGTCGGAAAAGGAATATTTCCTCTTCAGCATGATTTCCTTCTCACTGCCGGCATAGTGCTTCTTCCAATATCCCGGGTTGGCTGCCATGGCATCATCCAGCACTTCAATGAAATGGCTGGACTGATAGCCGTACAGTTCATTTTCCGCATAGGCAAGGGCGTACAGCGCTTCCCTGAGAGCAAAGGTCATGCCCGGCCCGACCTTCAGGATCGCGATCCCGTCCTCAACCATCTCCCGGAGTTTCAGCTTGGTCTGGTAATCGGTGGAATGACCTTCAAAAACAATCTGCGGACAGTCTTTTAAAGCGGCACAAAGTGCGGCTGCTTTTTCCCGGTCATATTCCACGCATCCGCTGTCTTTTTCTTCCACGCCCGGCTGAACAACAATGCCGATGACATTTTTCCAGGCGTGTTCCAGTCCGCTTTCAAGGAACGCCTGTTCAAATGCATGCAGTGTCTTCCGGAAATCATCCGGAGATGTTATCTGAAGCTCGCCGCTTTCTTCTCCCTGCTGACCGCCGGGAACGGGTACTTCACTGCCGATGATATAGACCGGCTCAACGGCATCCGGATTCTCCTTCAGGACGATCCGGAAGAAGGTGTCTTCGGCAGCCTTTGCCAGTCTTGCGCCGCGGCGGGCTATCACTTCATCGCTCAGCTTTTCATCCTGCGGATCATCCGCAAGCCGCATACTGGTATCGATATGAATTTTTGTAAAACCGGCGGAAACATAGCACCGGATCAGCTCTTCCGCTTCCTGCATGGCATCTTCTTCATTCCGGTCCGCAAATGTCAGAGGGCCGAGATGGTCTCCTCCGAGAAACAGCAGGGAGGTATCAAACTGCATTTCTCCCGCAAGCCGGTATACAAAACTGCGGAAGTCTGCCGGCGTCATGCCGGTATAGCCGCCGTACTGATCGCACTGGTTTGCGGTGCTTTCGATCAGCACGCAGGAGCCGGTATCCTTTCCTTTTTTCAGAGCGGCCCGGATAACATGCTCATTTGCGCTGCAGCAGGAATAAATGCCGACGGCTTTTCCCTGTTTCTGCACTGTTACAATCTGCTTCAACGGATTTTTCATATGTCTGTCTCCTCTCTCCGCCTGCAGTATATCTTTCGGAAAAACAGAAAAAAACCGGGTTACCGGTTAATGCAAACATGCGTTTAATTAGTGCAAAACAAGCAAATGGAAAAGAAAGCAAAAGAAAATCCGGCTGATTACCGGCCGGATTCATCTGAATACAGTATTAGTAGCCGAGCTTTCTGTCGACAATATGGAGCGGTTTCTTCCCTTCGGAAACAAGCTTCAGGTTTTCGGAAACAATATCCAGCAGTCTGCCGCGGATGATATTGGAATCGGACCCGCCGCTGATGTGCGGGGTGATATATACCCGTTCCGTATTCCAGAGCGGATGGTTGAGCGGCAGCGGTTCCGGATCGGTCACATCCAGATATACGCCGCGGAACCAGCCTTCTCTCGCAAGTTTCAGCAGGGCTTCCGTATCAATGGCAGAGCCTCTTCCGACATTGATCAGAATGCTGTCTTTCTTCATTGTACGCATGCGCTCTTCATTGAATATATGAACGGTTTCCGGCGTTTCCGGAAGGGAGAGGGCGACGATGTCCGCCTCCGGCAGGATCTGATCCAGATCGGTGAAGGAATACAATTCCTTAACGTAGTCCGGGGTGTCATGAACCGTTCTTCTGACGCCATAGCATTCCGCACCGAGCAGATTCATTTTCTTCAGGAATGTACCGCCGATCGATCCCATTCCGACAGATAATACTTTGGATCCGCTGATCAGACGGGGCTGGTCCAGACGCGTCCACAGTCGTTCTTTCTGCTGTCCGAGATACCCCGGAAGAACCTTTTCCACCGCAAATGCACAGGCAATCATATACTCGGAAATTGCTTCGCCGAATACATCATAGGCATTTGTCAGAAGAATTTCCTGATCGATATCTTTATACTGGTTTGCACCGGCGCTGAGCAGCTGAAGCCATTCCGCTTTTGCGAATTTCTTCAGAACATCCATGCGGGGATTGCCGAGAATGATTTCCGTTTCCTTAAAGACTTCTTCAGGAAGATTCCAGTCTCCCGCAAAAGTGAACTGATATCCGGGAATTTCTGTGAGCCGCTGTTTTTCATCGTCACGCAGCTTCATGACGAACAGTACGTGTTTCATGTGCAAAACCTCCGGGGATATTCTAACATGACGCACTGACAGCAGTAACTGTATACGCTCATTTCAGATAATCCGTTTTATAATGAATCTGTATCAGATGGAAGGAAAAGAAATTATGTTCAAGAATGTCAAATGGTCTGCGATTGTGACCGCTGCTCTGTATATTGCCTCGGGAGCATTGCTGTTTGTTTATCCCCAGCTCAGTGAGAATCTGATCTGCGATGTTATCGGCATTGCCGTGATTGTCTGGGGTCTGATCCATATCACATCCTACTTTATGATGGACCTGCAGGAATCACTGTTCCGCAACGACTTTACGGAAGGCGTGATCATGGTGCTGATCGGCATCCTTGTTATCTATCAGAAACTGCTGTTTCAGCAGCTGGTACCGTTCCTGCTTTCGATCGTCATCATCGCCAGCGGAATCATGAAGCTGCAGGACGGCATTGATGCCCACCGTATCGGATTTCCTAACGGATGGATCTATCTTGTTCTGGCATCCATCTCCGTCGTGTTCGGACTGGTCATTATGTTCGAACTGATTCCGGCAGGCCAGCTGATCTTCAAGGTGCTTGGCGCCGGGCTCTTCTACAGCGGCGTCACCGATCTGTTCTCCGCGCTTTATCTCTCGGCCCAGATTAAAAAATACCGCGAAAAGAATGATGAAGTGGAACCGCTGAATCCCGAACCGGTCATGAGCGAACCGGCTGAGGAAGCACAGCCTGAAATCATTCCGCCGGTACAGCCGGCAATGAATTTCGATCCGGATACCGGCGAGCCGATCAAAAAAGAGGAAGAACAGTTCTGAACAGACAGTACAATTGACAGGGAAAACCGGTCTTTTCCCGGGACCAGCATGTCCTGGGCAGGCCGGTTTTCTGTTTCCGTACTGCCTGCAATGATCGATATGCTTTTCATTTTGCACTGCTTGCCATAAAATAACATAACGAAGCGGAGGTCGATGATATGTACAATGATTGGCTGACAATCGGAAGATTTACCATCCATGGATATGGATTTATGATAGCTGTCGGTATTCTTGCGGCATTTTTCTACAGTGAGCGTCAGGCAAAAAAACACGGAATGCAGGCGGATCAGGCGGACAATATTATCTTTACATGTCTGATCAGCGGATTCCTCGTGTCCAAACTGACCTATATTCTGGTGAACTTTCAGGAGTTTCTGAAGGATCCCGTATCCTTTATCAGCTCCTCCGGATGGGTAGTATTCGGCGGTATTATCGGCGGAATTCTCGGCGCATGGATTTACTGCCGGATAAAGAAACTTGATTTCATGGCATATTTCAACATGCTGTTCCCGGCGGTCGCACTGGCACAGGGATTCGGAAGGATCGGCTGCTTCTTTGCGGGATGCTGCTACGGAGTGGAAACTCACGGTGCATTCGGCGTGACTTTCCCGGCGCATTCCCTGGCACCGTCCGGCGTGCCGCTGGTTCCGACCCAGCTGATATCCTCACTCGGGGACTTTATGCTGTTTCTGATCCTGTATAAGCTGTACGAAGATCAGAACACCCGGAAATACACCGGCAGTGTGTATCTGGTGCTGTACAGTCTCGGCAGATTCATGATTGAATTCCTGCGCGGGGATGTGGAACGCGGACATATCGGATTTCTTTCCACATCACAGTTCATCGCTTTGTTTGCGGCGGTTGCCGGGATTCTGCTGGTATTGAGAATCCGCAAAGCAGGCGGAAACGATAAAATGAATATGGTAGAATGAAGAGCGGAGGGCATGTGTATGAAAATCGGAATTGCGAATGACCACTCGGCAGTGGATATGAAAAAAGAAGTTGTGGCTTATCTCGAGTCACAGGGACATGAAGTGATCAATTACGGAACAGACAGCTATGAAAGCACCGATTATCCGGTCTGGGGTGAAAAGGTTGCCAACGCCGTCGCAAACGGTGAGGTGGAGCGCGGTGTTGCGATCTGCGGAACCGGACTCGGAATTTCCCTTGCGGCGAACAAAGTGAACGGCATCCGTGCCTGCGTCTGCTCGGAACCGTACACGGCAAAATACAGCCGTCTGCACAACAACTGCAATGTGATCTGCTTCGGCGCAAGAGTCATCGGCATCGAACTCGCCAAGATGATTCTGGATGAATTCATGAATACGGAATTCGAGGGCGGAAGACACGAGCGCAGAGTTGCACTGATCACGGATATTGAAAGAAGAAATTCAGGAAAAGCTGAATGAAACGCATATTGAAAATCGCAGTTCCGGTGCTGGTGATTCTCGGAATTCTGTACTGGATGCCATTCATTACCGTCAATATTCAGGAAGGCGGGGCGCAGTTCCGTGTGCCTTTCGGCTGTTCGCTGGAAAGCAATGACGGTGAGAAGGTGACATTCCGCAGTCTCAGAAGCGCCTATGCGCTGGAAAAGGATGCGGACAATGCCATGATGGCGTACGGGGAAAGCAAATGCTACGGAAAGACTTATTACTATGATAAGTCAAATGACGTTTCCTATTATGATGTGGAGACTGAATCCGGGTTCCCGAGCCGTGTCAGCTATCTTTATGAAAGCGGAAATGCATGCCTGGGCTGGACGGAAGATGACGAAATCGCGTGGCCGTACGGCGATCCGATGGAAGTGGATCTTTCGATTACCCCCGAGGAAGCAATGGCTCTGGAAAATCCGTGGTTTGTGATTGTGGACGGAGTTCCGCAGAACGAATATGTGTTCAATGAATTTTCCAGGAATTTCAAGCAGGGCGTATGCAGCTACTTCCGTACGATGATTGTGGAAGGAAATGAGAAATCACTGGTCGATATCCAGCTGCTGACTCCGGAAAACGGTGCGTTCTATATCCGGACACGGAATGCGGATTGGATCGAAGAAGGACCGTATCCGCGCGTTTCCGAAATTGAGATGAACGGAGAAGTCTGGATGGCAGCCTTTGCCAAGAATTCATCCAAGGCGGAAGCCATTCCGCTGTTCAGAGGAAGATAAAACCGGAGAAATCCGGTTTTTGCATATCGGAGATACGGATATGATTGATGAAGAAAAAAGAGCGGAAGCCGAACAGCTGATTCCGAAACCGGAACTGAGGCTGGGATATACCGCGGCACTTTATTACAATGTGCGGAACACGAAGCTGCCGAAGCAGCTGGATCTGCTGGAAGAATGGTTTCCCGGACTGGTGATCCGTCTGGAAGAAACAGACGGAACGGAAAAGAGACCTCCGGAGTATATTGATACGGAACGGATGATTCATGCCGTCAGATATCACAATTATATTTATTCCGGCGGAAACAACCGGGTAACGCATATTACCGGAAAACTGACAGGCACTGCTTCCAGCAACCTGGAAAAGGAACGGAAGGCCGCGGAGCTGATCCAGAAAAATATTGCGCGCAGACTGGTATCCGAGATGAATCCGGTTGCGGATCTGCATGAGCATATGGAGAAAATGATCGATGAACTGGACGAAGAACAGACGGATACATTCCACTATATCCTGTATATGTACGTGCTGATGTGTGCGGACCGGTACCGGGAAAAGGAAGCTTATGAGCGGGATGAGGAACTGTTTCCGCTGGATGAGGAAACCATAGAGCAGATTCTTTACAATGCCCTGTATCAGCTTTCGAAGTATGACTGGGACGGACTGGTCAATGCCTGGATGTGGCTGATGCTGGGGAGTCTGCTGAGAAATGAATGCGGCAGGGTTTTAAGGGTATATGACAGTTCATTTGTGCCGGTATACCGGGCACCGGGAAGCGAAGACGGACTGTTTTCCCGGCTGCGTTATCTGGTCGCACCGGAACAGTATGAAAGCTTCTATGCCGGGGATGATCTTGACAGACAGTTTCCCGGTACGGAATGGTACTGCGATCAGTGCGGCGAACACCTGAATGAGCAGGAGGGCTTCGATGATCATCTTGAGGCATGGCAGTGCCGCAGATGCGGGCATATCAATCCGATCAGCTTTGAGCAGCTGTATGAGAACAAAGAAGACTGGCTGAATGATATTCATGCGGAAACAAGAGAACGGTTTGAGCAGACTATCGAAAAAAGAAGGGCTGAACTGAAGGCAGAGACAGAAGAAAAGCAGGAGTGAGTCCTGCTTTTCTTCGGGTTATTCGTTTTCATCTTCCGGCGATGTTTCATTTTCGGGTTTTTCGAATACACCGTCGTCATACAGTATCTGCATGAATTCTTCGCCGGTAATGGTTTCCTTTTCGTACAGATATTCTGCAATTTTATCCAGTTCCGCACGGTTGTCTTCCAGAAGCTTCCGGGCTTTTGCGTGCTGGGTTTTTACCAGTTCAATGACTCTGCGGTCGATATCTGCGGCAGTATTCTGAGAACAGCTCATGGATGTATCGCCGCCGAGATACTGATTCTGTACGGTTTCCATTGCGACCATATCGAAGTCATCGCTCATGCCGTAACGGGTGATCATCGCCCTGGCAATTCTTGTGGCCTGCTCAATATCATTGGAAGCTCCGGTGGATATCTGGCCGAATACCACTTCTTCGGCAGCTCTGCCGCCGGTCAGCGTTGCGATCCGGTTCTCCAGCTCTTCTTTCGTATACAGATAATGGTTTCCTTCTTCGACCTGCATAGTATAGCCGAGCGCTCCCGAGGTTCTCGGAATGATCGTGATCTTCTGTACCGGAGCGCTGTGGCTCTGCAGTGCTGCGACCAGTGCATGTCCGACTTCATGGTAAGAGACGGTTTTCTTTTCCTGATCCGTCAGGATTGCATTCTTCTTCTCATATCCGGCAAAGACAACTTCAATGCTGGCTTCCAGATCTTCTTGCGTAACGGCGGAACGCGACTGCCGTACGGCACGCAGGGCGCCTTCGTTGATGATGTTGGCAAGCTCTGCGCCGCTGGCACCGCTGGCCATGCGGGCGATCATTTCAAAATCGATATCCGGCGCGCACTGTACCTTTGCGGCGTGAACTTTCAGAATGGCTTCACGGCCTTTGAGGTCCGGCAGTTCCACCGGCACTCTGCGGTCAAAGCGGCCCGGTCTCAGCAGTGCGACATCCAAAGATTCCGGACGGTTGGTTGCGGCCAGAATGACGACGCCGTTGTTGGACTCAAATCCGTCCATTTCCGTAAGCAGCTGGTTGAGCGTCTGCTCGCGTTCATCGTTTCCGCCGATATTGCCGGAAACACGCTTTCCGCCGATCGCATCGATTTCATCTATGAATACAATGCACGGCGCCTTTTCCTTAGCCTGTTTGAACAGGTCACGGACTTTGGAAGCACCCATGCCGACAAACATTTCAACGAATTCCGAACCGCTCATTGAGAAGAACGGGACATTGGATTCACCGGCGACCGCCTTTGCCAGCATCGTCTTGCCGGTTCCCGGAGGACCTACCAGCAGGATACCCTTCGGCATCTTGGCGCCGATCTTGGAATACTTTGTGGGATCATGCAGGTAATCGACGATTTCCTGAAGCGATTCTTTGGCTTCATCCTCTCCGGCCACATCCTTGAACAGAATACCGGTCGTTGATTTGATATAGACTCTGGCGTTTGATTTTCCCATGTTGAACATCAGGGAATTCCCTCCGCCTTCCAGGCGCTTGCTCATGCGGTTGCCGAGATACATGAACAGGGCAATCGGCAGTACCCATGACAGCAGAAGACTGATCCACGGAGAAGCTTCCTGTTTGATGTCCGTCGCAAACTCAGCACCGGAGGCATACAGCCGTTCGGTCAGATTCGGATCATTCATCAGTCCGGTTGTATAGATCTGATCGTCCTCACCGGTTTTTGTGAACAGAATCTGGGTGTCGGTAATTTCCACCGTTTCAATTTCACGGTCCTCTGTCATTTTCATGAAGGTACCGTAATCGACTTTCTGTATTTTTGCCTGTTCCATCTGCGGGATGGCAAACAGGTTCATTAACATCAGTACAAGGATAACGATGGCGTAGTAGTAAATCATCGGTTTTTTTGGTTTCTCTATCTTATCCATAAGCCACCTCTCTGCAAAACAGTTTAGCACACAAAGCTCAAGAGTGCTAATGTTGTGCTTCATTTCATGCAGAATTCGCAAATTGCGGCCAGATCATGTGATCGTAAGAAATTCTTAATGGTTTTCCTGCTGTTTTCTTAATCGGGCTGTGCGCAAAAATATAGGGGAAAGAGCAGGTATATCTCATGAAAAGAATCATTACGAATCACAGCTTCCTGTTTGCCCTCGGCATGATTGCAGGCTTCCTGGATATGGGCACCCATCATTTCCTTGAACTTGCGGTATGGATGATTCCGTTCGTTGTGTACGGCATCATATCTTCCGATTCCCTGAAATCCAGAGCAATGGTGCTTTCCTTTTCAGCAGGGGCGCTGATTTCCGTATCCCTGTTTGAAGCGTTCTTCGGATATCCGTCCGCATTCCGCCCGGCTGCAGCATGCATTGCATCGCTGGCCGCATACTGTACGGGCATCGTATTCCGCGGCGGGTTCTTCAGATCCATCATCTACGGCTTGTGTTCCATGACCGGCGTCATCCTGCTGGAAGAAGGACCGGGACCGGCCGGGGCAGGCATTCTGATCGGAGTGGCGCTGGAGATGAAGCATATTGCCGGACAGATTGATCCGGACGGCAGTGCATTCTCATTGCGGAACCTTCTTCCGCTGCGCAGATACTCCCGATTCCCCGGATAAGTATTTCTCTTGACGGCAGACTTTCTGATTACTATCATTTTTTCAGCGGCACGAAGCCGTGAACATCAGAATAATGATGTGAATCCTCATTCCCCGGAATGCTCTTTACGAAGAAGGGCGGTGTTCAGACGGACACAGGAAAGGAAAAGGATATCATGAACACAAACATCAGAAAGATGACACTGGCCGCAATGTTTCTGGCAATCGGTCAGGTGCTGCCCTTTATCACAGGACAGATCCCCCAGATCGGGGTGATGCTGTCGCCGATGCATTTTCCGGTACTTTTATGCGGAATGGTCTGCGGCTGGCAGTACGGCGGACTGGTCGGATTTATCTGTCCGCTGCTGAGATCGATTCTCTTCGGCATGCCGAGAATGTATCCGAACGCTGTCGGAATGGCATTTGAGCTCTGCACTTACGGCATTGTTTCCGGACTGATTCTGGCAAAATTCGAAAAGAAAACGATCCCGAACATCTATATTGCACTGATTACGGCAATGCTTGCCGGCAGGGTGGTCTGGGGAATTGCCCAGACACTGCTCTTAAGCGGAAGCAGCTCGCCGTTTACATTCCAGGCATTCCTGGCCGGCGGCTTTCTCAATGCAATACCCGGCATTATCGCGCAGCTGATCCTGATCCCGCTGATTATGCGGGCACTGGTGCAGGGCGGACTGGTCCGCTGAAGCGACAGATTCTGAGAAATGTTTAAAACAACAGCATGCAATTAAACGCGTGCTGTTGTTTTTGCGTGTGCGTTATTGTATCATTGTTTTCGGGAGGTGATTTCATGGATCTGGGGCTGAGAATCAAGAAGATCAATGATCTGATGGAAAAAAGAGCAAACCATCAGATGCAGAAGGAAGACCTGACGTTTTCCCAGCATCATGTTCTGGTTTATCTGATTCAATGTCCGGAGTACACGGCTCCTTTAAAGGAACTGGAAAAGTATTTCCGGGTAGCTCAGGCAACCATGGCAGGCATCGTTGTCCGGCTGGAGTCGAAAGGACTGGTCGAAAGCTCTGTTTCTTCGAAGGACAAGCGTGTCAAGATGGTGACGCTGACGGAAGAAGGGGCAGAAAGCTGCCGCCGCTCATACCGCAATATGAAAGCGGGTGAGGAAAAACTGAAAGCAAGACTGAGTGAAGATGATGTCCGGGAACTGGAACGGCTTCTGGATATTGTGTATCAGACGATGCATGATGATCTGGAAACAGATGAATCCATGAAGGAAAACGGAAAGGAGAACTTATGATCAAAAAACTGATGAGCCATATCGGGGAATATAAAAAGCAGGCCATCCTGACGCCGATCTTCATGATCGGTGAAGTCCTGATGGAAGTGCTGATCCCGTATGTTACCGCAAGTCTGATCGATAAAGGCATCGAAGCCGGAAATATGCCGGCAGTATGGAAATACGGCCTGATCATGCTGGTGATTGCATTCTTCAGTCTGTTCTGCGGCGCAATGTCCGGAAAAAACAGTGCCGAGGCATCCACCGGATTTGCCGCGAACCTGCGGAAGAGCATGTATGAAAAGATCCAGACATTCTCATTTGCCAATATCGATAAATTTTCTACGGCGGGTCTGGTAACCCGTATGACAACGGATGTGACCAATCTGGAAAACGCATTCCAGATGATTATCCGCATTGCCGTGCGTCCCCCGGTGATGCTGGTAATGTCGATTGTCATGTGTCTGACAATCAGTCCGTCCCTCAGCATGATCTTCGTTGTGGCGGTTGTGATCCTTGCAATTGCATTGTCGATCCTGGTCACAAAAACAACCGGAATCTTCCGGCAGACATTTGAAAAATATGATGAACTGAATGCGAGCGTACAGGAAAACGTGTCCGCGTCCAGAGTCGTCAAGGCATTCGTGCGTGAGGACTATGAAACGCAGAAGTTCACGAAGGCGGCGGGAAATCTGAAGAAGATGTTTGTCAGCGCCGAAGCCCTGATCGCATTGAACAATCCGGTCATGATGATGGTTGTCTACGGATGCATTATTTCCCTGAGCTGGTTCGGTGCGAAGCAGGTTGTCGGCGGCGTGCTGACAACGGGTGAGCTGACATCCATGTTCTCCTATATCATGAACATCCTGATGTCGCTGATGATGCTGTCGATGGTCTTTGTCATGATCACCATGTCGGCAGCCAGCGCAAGACGTATTTCCGAAGTGCTGGATGAAGTTCCGGATATTCAGAATCCGGAGAATCCGGTGATGGAAGTGCAGAACGGTCAGATTGATTTCGACCATGTTTATTTCTCCTATAAAACAGAGGGCAGCGGCGATGCCGTGCTGGAAGATATTGATCTGCATATCAGATCCGGTGAAACGATCGGTATTATCGGCGGCACCGGTTCCGGAAAATCCACGCTGGTATCCCTGATCTCACGTCTGTATGACGCAACCGAAGGTGCGGTCAGCGTCGGCGGCGTCAATGTAAAGGATTATGATCAGGAAGTGCTGAGAAACAAGGTGGCGGTCGTATTGCAGAAGAACGTCCTGTTTGCCGGTACGATTCTTGACAATCTGAGATGGGGAAACGAAAACGCAACGGAAGAGGAATGCATTCAGGCGTGCCGTCTGGCCTGCGCGGATGAATTTATCGAACGTTTCCCGGACGGATACAATACCTGGATCGAGCAGGGCGGAAACAATGTGTCCGGAGGACAGAAACAGCGTCTGTGTATTGCCAGAGCGCTTCTGAAAAATCCGAAGATACTGATCCTGGATGACTCCACATCGGCTGTTGATACAGCGACGGACGCAAAGATCCGTCAGGCATTCGCAACTACGATTCCGGATACGACCAAGCTGATCATTGCCCAGAGAATCTCTTCCGTACAGCATGCGGACAGAATTCTGGTGCTCAATGAAGGCAAGGTGGACGGATTCGATACGCATGAAAACCTGCTGAAGACAAATAAGATATACAGTGAAATCTATGAAACACAGGTGCACGGCAATGCGGACTTCGACGCTCCGCAGCCGGAATAAAGGAGGTGCGATATGAGAGGACCCAGAAATCTCGGACCGCGTCCGAAAGTCAAAAAGGGAACGCTGACAAGAGTTCTGAAGTATACGCTGAAGAACTACCTGCCGCACATGATCCTGGTTGTGATCTTCATTATTCTCAATGCCGTATGCACGCTGCAGGGAACTCTGTTCATGCAGAAACTGATCGACGTATATATCCTGCCGATGGTCAGAACCGGAAGCACGGATTTTGGCCCGCTGGCTGAGGCGCTGCGCAGACTTGCGGCCATCCTGGTGGTCGGCATCTTCTCGGCATATGCATATAACCGGATCATGGTAACCGTATCGCAGGGAACCATGGAAAAGATGCGTATTGAACTGTTCAGCCACATGCAGACGCTGCCGATCCGCTATTTTGATACCCATGCGCACGGCGATACGATGTCCATCTATACCAACGATATCGATACCATGCGTCAGGTGATCGGTCAGACGATACCGCAGGTTATCAGCTCCGCCGCAACGATCATCACTACATTTATCTCCATGGTCCGGATGAGCCTGCCGCTGACCGGCGTATCGCTGATCATGATCTGCGTCATGATGTTTGTCTCCGGTAAAGTCGGCGGACAGTCCAGGAAGTATTTCGTGGAACGTCAGAAGGCACTGGGTCAGGTCAACGGCTTTGTCGAGGAAATGGTGGAAGGACAGAAAGTCATCAAGGTGTTCTGCCATGAGGAAAAGGCAATCGAACGGTTTGCCGTTCTGAGCGGACAGCTGCGGGAAAGCGCCAGAAAGGCAAACACATTTGCCAATATTCTGATGCCGATCAACGCCAACCTCGGCAATATCAGTTATGTGCTGATTGCCGTGACCGGCGCTGCGCTGTCGCTGAGCGGGCTGAGCGCTTTGACGCTTGGTTCCATCGTCTCCTTCCTGACGCTGAACAGAAACTTCACGCGTCCTGTTTCCCAGATTTCCCAGCAGGTCAACTCTGTCGCCATGGCAATGGCAGGCGCAGAGAGAATCTTCTCCCTGCTGGATGAACCGAGTGAAGCGGATGAAGGTTACGTCGAGCTGGTCAATGTCATTGAACATGAAGACGGCACACTCGAGGAAACAAAGAAAAAGACCGGCAAGTGGGCATGGAGACATCCGCATAAGGCGGAAGGAACCGTCACCTACCAGAGGCTGGAAGGAAAGATCAATATGTATGATGTGGACTTCAGCTATGACGGCAAGAAAACCGTTCTGCACAATATCACGCTGTTCGGTCTGCCCGGACAGAAGATTGCATTTGTCGGGTCCACCGGTGCCGGCAAGACAACGATTACAAACCTGATCAACCGTTTCTACGATATCGCGGACGGCAAGATCAGATACGATGATATCAATATCAACAAGATCAAGAAGCCGGATCTGAGAAGATCACTCGGTATGGTTCTGCAGGATACGCACCTGTTTACCGGGACGATTATGGACAATATCCGCTACGGCAGACTGGATGCGACCGATGAGGAATGTATTGCGGCCGCAAAGCTTGCCAATGCGGACGGATTCATCCGCAGACTTCCGGACGGATATAATACGCATATCACTGGAGACGGCGGATCATTATCCCAGGGTGAACGCCAGCTGCTTGCGATCGCAAGGGCAGCTGTCGCAGATCCTCCGGTCATGATTCTGGATGAAGCGACATCCTCCATCGATACCAGAACCGAAACACTTGTCCAGAGAGGCATGGATGCGCTGATGAAGGGCAGAACGACATTCGTCATTGCCCACCGCCTGTCTACAGTCCAGAACAGCGACTGCATTATGGTCCTGGAACAGGGAAGAATCATTGAACGCGGTACACACAATGAACTGCTTGAAAAGAAGGGCAGATACTACCAGCTGTATACCGGCAATAAGATAGACGAAGCATAAACAGCAGAAATCCTCCCATCATTGCTGCATATCGCAGTATGTCAGCGGGAGGGTTTTTTCTGTTGGCTGCAGTTCTGTTCAGCGCCGGAGTATCTTCCTGACTTCTTCAATCAGCGCCTCCGCCTGGTCCGGAAGGACATGATACTTTCGACATGCCAGGACCGTATCATAGACGGTCAGAGGCGTGACGGACCGGAAGACAAGTCTGTCTCCGGTATAACGGAGAATGCTTCCCTCTGTGCACAGGGCATTCGCGAAGCCCGACTGCACAAGCGGCAGGATTCCCTGAATTAGGGTATACGTTCCGCAGATGCTGAGCTCCTATCTGGAAATATCCAGTTTCTTTGGGAAACGCGGATTGATATAGCGCTGAAATACCAGGAGATTCATCTCTTCCGGGGCAATTGCGGATAGTTGTGCATGCGGATCGTCTTCCTTCATCAGGATGCCGAGAGGATCCTGCATTCCGAGTGAAATATAATTGTATTTTGCACTGTCAAACGGTTCCCTCAGTATGGCAAGGTCTGCGATATCCTCGTCGAGATCATGCATGGAGGTTTCCGTATCCTTCGTTGAGATCATATATTTTACCGCCGGATGTGCTCGGCTATACGATGTGGGCATTTACCGACTGTGTGTCCGCAATCACCGGCGAATACAAAAAGAGATACGGACTTGTGTATATTAACCGCCATGATGACGGAAGCGGGAATTTCGAACGTATCCCCAAAGCATCCTTTGATTATTACAGACAGGTTATACGGCAGGGAGGGATCGAAGATGAAATATCGTAAGCTGGGATGGACCGGCGAACGGATTTCGGCTGTATGGGATGAGCCGGGGGTCGACGATTCTGCGGATAAAAAAGAGATGACTGAACTGCTTCCTGCGTTTCACAAATAAATTAAAAAAGTACTTGCACAACTCAGAATGCCATGGTATATTTAATGAGCACTTGGCAGTGAAGAAGTACTCAAGAGGTCGAAGAGGTGCCCCTGCTAAGGGCATAGGTCGGGAAACCGGCGCGAGGGTTCAAATCCCTCCTTCTTCGCCATACTGGTCCGGTGGTGTAGCGGTTAACATGCCTCCCTGTCACGGAGGAGATCGCGAGTTCGATTCTCGTCCGGACCGCCAGTTTCGCGAGTGTAGTTCAATGGTAGAACGCAACCTTGCCAAGGTTGACACGGCGGTTCGATTCCGCTCACTCGCTCCTGACCTTAAGCGGCTGATAAACGGCCGCTTTTTTTGTGCTTAAATTGATATCTGCTGTTCGCTGCTGCTTTTCCGGTATCTGCCGGGTGTTGTACCGAAAGCCTCCGCAAATGTTTTCGTAAACCAGCTTTTACTGCTGAAGCCGGTCTGGACGGCGATCTGTTCAATTGTCATGTTTGTGGAGACAAGCAGGTGCCTTGCTTCATGAAGACGCATGGAACGAAGCTTCTCCGTAAATGTCATCCCGGTGATCATCTTAAAACGGAAAGACAGATAATCGGGATGATAACCGAACTTTTCTGCAGTCTCCTGAAGGGTGCAGGAAGAATAATGCTCTCCGATGTATTTCATGATTCTGCCGAACCGGTCATCGGAATTCATTGTGCTGTTCGGGACAATCAGGATATCGTTCCGGCTGCGGTCCAGACAGGTGCACAGCCCGACTGTCAGCAGATGCATCATTTTGATATGGTAAATATCATTTTCCTCTGCTTCTTTCAGAAATGCTTTCAGCATATATAATGCCGGACCGGAGTGACCGGGCCGGAAGTACAGATATTCATCTTTCCTGACAGCTGAATTCATAAAGTCATATATGATTTTGCAGTCCGCAATCTGCGTGAAAAACAATTCATCAAAAAACTCCCTGGACATACATACAGAAACCACTGCGCCTTCCCGCGGGGAGTGCCAGCTGATATTCTCCCGGCAGAGAATCAGATCATTTTTCTCAGTATTGTAAAGCTGCTCACCGATGAGCAGAGGTGATTCGTGCTCAATATACAAAATAGTAAAATAATCTGTAATTCCCGATCGCCCGGTATTCTTTTCTGCATATTTCATATACATATCTTATCATATCCGAATAATATCACCTAAGATTACAGCACTTTTCAGGTAAGATACCGGCATTGTGAAAAAATGTGCGGAACAGTAATCTGATTACAGGAAAGGCTGGATGAAAATGAAAAAAATAACAGGTATTTTACTGTCAGCTGCTGTCATATGTACCGCGCTGACAGGATGCGCTCAGCAGAGTGCGGAAACAGCGCCGGTGCAGGAAGAAACCGGTGTAAAGGACGGTACATATGAAGCGGTGGGAACAGGCTTCTCCAATGCCGACGTACCGGTATCAATCACTGTAGAAGGCGGCAGGATCACTGCCTGCACAGTCGATGGCTCGACCCAGTCAGACGGCTACGGCAAGGACGCCGCCGATGCGCTGGCACAGGAAGTAGTAGACGGACAGACTTATGATATTGATGTGGTATCCGGTGCTACAGCTACAAGAAATGCGGTTTCCGATGCTGTGAAACAGTGCATGGAAGAAGCAGGCTTTGATGTTGAAGCGCTTGCGGCAGTACAGGAGGCAGGCGAATCTGAAGAGATCACAACAGATATTCTTGTGATCGGCATGGGAGCTTCAGGTTCCGTTGCGGCACTTAAGGCTGCCGAATCCGGTGCGAAAGTACTCGGGGTCGAGGCAACTGAAATGCTCGGCGGTTTCGGCAATGCTGCGCAGGGAATGTTTGCGGTAGGCTCCGTGGAACAGAAGGCACGTTACGGGGAAGACGGTGAGACGACCGATGACGAGTACTGGTATGACCACTTCCAGGAAAGAAACAACAATCTCGGAAATTCCAAGCTGATCCGCACATTTATTTCCGAGGCAAGAAATACCGTCAGCTACATGCTGAATCACGGTGTAGGCTTCTTCCTTTCGGAGCAGCCTCAGCAGATTGCACATTTTGATACGGAAACGGTTTATCACAGATGGAACAATGCAGATCCGTTCACATATATAGGCAAGGGGCTTGATGAAGCAGGCGTAGAAATCCGTTATGGTACAACTGCAACTGAACTGATTACTGATGAAAACGGCGCGGTTACCGGCGCAAAGTGCACAAAACCGGACGGCGGAGAACTGACAGTTCATGCCAAAGCAGTCATTGTTTCCACGGGCTCTTTCGCCGGAAACAAACAGCTTATGGCTGAAACTCTGGGTGAAGAAGTCTACGCCAATTCAATGGTGCTTGCCGGAGCGGAACTGCCGGGTATTGAAATGATGTGGGATGCCGGTGCTTCAAAGGGTGAACTGCTGACAATGAATCACGGAATTGCCGTCATCGGCGCTGATGTTGAAACCGTTGACCAGCTGACACTGAACACACCGATTCTCTGGGTCAATAATCAGGGCAAGCGCTTTATGAATGAAGATCTGCTGAAAGATACAGTTGAATTCTCTTCCGCTGTCCTGGCTCAGGGCGGTACGGCTTATACAATCGTGGATGAAGCGACTGTTGAAAGATGGACAGATGAAACACAGGAAAATACAGGAACATGGGTACATTATTGGGACCGTTTCGGCATCGTGGATGAAAACGGCAATCCGACAATCTATCACGCGCCTGTTTCCAGAGATACATGGGACAGTGACTTCGCCAGCCTGAGTGCCGGCGGCCAGGGCGGCGTATTCGAAACACTGGAAGAAGCGGCTGCTTTCATCGGCTGTGATCCCGCTGATCTGGAAGAAACCGTAACGAATTACAATACCTATGTCAAAAACGGATATGATGAAGAATACTTCAAATCTGCAGAAAGCCTTGTATATACAGTGGAAGAAGGTCCGTATTATGTCACTAAAGGACATACATGTGTCCTCGGTGCACTGGGCGGCGTTAACACAAATGAAAAACTCCAGGTACTGACACAGGGGTTTGAAGTTATCGACGGCCTTTATGCGACAGGAAATAATGTATCCGGTATCTCTTACGGTGCTTATCAGGATGTCGAAGGCGTAGGTCTCGGTTTCTCCCTGACCTCAGGCAGGCTTGCCGGCGCTGCCGCTGCGGAATACTGCGGGTATACACCTGAAGCTGATACAACCGAACTGAATGAAACAGGTGAGGCCGCAATGCTGGAAGCGACTGAGCGCGGCATGAACGGCAATCTGGATAATTAAGAGAAACAGGTATAACACCATAACAGAACAGTCCTGGAATAAACAGGACTGTTTGTGTTTCAGCAGAAAAAAGATTTCTGTTCACCTGAATGACAGACTTCAGCCACTGATGTACAGAATACAGGGATTTCGTGGTCAGGATAAATACTGCTAAAAAGAAGATATCCCCGATTTGTTTTCTGCATGCCGGTGCATTCATTGAATCCGCAGGTGTTTGGTTTTTATCATATCTGAAGAAAACCGGTGATAAACATGCGATAATGGATTCGGCAGAAATCCTGTATGGGAAGAACAGGATGATGCATCTGCATATTAAGAAGGAGAATTATATGGCAGTATTCAAATGCAGAGTCTGCGGAGAAGTATTTGAAGCGGACAGTATCGAAACAGCAGTATGTCCCCGCTGCAGACAGAAGGGCGACAAATTGGAGGAAATTGTGATGGAAAAGAAAAACCCGTACGCAGGTACACAGACTGAAAAGAATCTTGAAGCAGCATTTGCCGGAGAATCCCAGGCAAGAAACAAGTACACTTATTTCGCTTCCAAGGCAAAGAAGGAAGGCTATGAACAGATTGCCGCACTGTTCCTGAAAACAGCGGACAATGAAAAAGAACATGCCAAGATGTGGTTCAAGGAACTGAACGGCATCGGTTCCACAGCGGAGAATCTGGCAGCTGCGGCTGACGGCGAAAACTATGAGTGGACTGATATGTATGAAGAGTTCGCAAAGACAGCTGAGGCGGAAGGTTTCCCGGAGCTTGCGGCGAAATTCAGAGGAGTAGCCGCAATCGAGAAGCATCATGAAGAAAGATACAGAGCCCTTCTGAAGAATGTCGAGATGAAGGAAGTATTCGAAAAGAGCGAAGTCAAGGTATGGGAATGCAGAAACTGCGGACATATCGTTGTCGGAACAAAGGCACCGGAAGTATGCCCGGTATGCGCGCATCCGCAGGCTTACTTCGAAGTCAACGCTGAAAACTATTAATTCATGAAGACGGGATGCGGCAGCTGCTGCATCTTTTCTTTTTGGAAAAATTGAGAATTGAAAAGAGAGCAGTCTGTATTAGAATGATACGTGCACGCGAGGGGGATGCCTATGCATATCGCTAATATGAACTTCACGAAACAGGATATTCTGAATGTATTTGCAATTGTTATCTCGACGATTATTTATGCCTGCGGATTCAATGTGTTTGTCCGCTCCGGCAATCTGTTTCCGGGAGGATTTGCGGGACTGTCCAGACTGATTTCCATGGTGCTCTCGGATGCACTGCATATTTCAATTTCATTCAGTGTGATTTATTTTGTTCTGAATGCACTGGTGACATTGCGGGTTCTGAAGAAAACAGGACACAAGTTCATTCTGTATTCTGTTCTGTGGTATACGCTGTCATCGTTTTTCACCGGCGTGATTCACCTTCCGATGATTACGGAGGATCCGATTCTGATCTCGGTCTTCGGCGGTCTGATCAACGGATTTGCAATCGGGATTGCCCTGCGTTACAACGCATCCAGCGGCGGAACGGATTTTGTGGCGATCGATCTTTCCATGAAGCTCAACCGGCCGACATGGAATTATATCTTCGGCTTTAATGCGCTGGTGCTGATCTGTGCGGGATATCTGTACGGATGGGAAAGAGCACTGTATTCCATTATCTTTCAGTACACTTCCAAGGAAGTGGTGGGATTGATGCATGAGCGTTATAAGATTACCAGCCTGCATGTCGTGACGGATCATGCGGATGAAATCTGTGCCGCGGTGTTCCGGATCTGCAGGCACGGCATTACCAAAGTGCAGTGTGTCGGCGCCTACAGCAATCAGGAACATGAGATGCTGTTTATGTCCGTAAACAACAATCAGCTGAAAGAAGTGCAGAAATGCATACAGGAAATCGACCCGCATGCTTTCATTACCCTGAACCGTGTCGAAAGAATTATCGGAAACTATTATCAGAAGCCTCTGGATTGAGTACAATGAGATCAGAAAGAAGGTAATGCTTTATGGAAACATCATTTGATCTCGAAAAAGCGAAAAACGTAATCGACAGCGGTATCGGACAGGCGCAGGAACTGATTCAGGATCCCGCGAAAGTAGATGATCTTCTGGCTGATCTGCAGACAAAGCTGAAGGAAGTGCCGACAGTGGGAACAAGCCTTTCCAATGTTCCACTGATGGTATCCATGGTGAAAAGCTATGCGACAAAAGAGTATACAGCCGTATCGCCGAAAGTGATCGCGGCCATTGTCAGCTCATTCCTTTACTTTGTGAAAAAGAAGGATCTGATTCCCGACAATATCCCTCTGCTCGGTCATCTGGATGATATCGGAGTTGCGGCGGTCGCACTCAAAATGGTGGAACCAGAACTGGCCGAATATGCACAGTGGAGAGAAACAAGAAAAACACCTGAAGAATAATACCGGAAGTGAAGCGGGCAGAAATGCCCGTTTTCATTATCTGTTGAAAACAGAGAAAAAACATCTGCGCCCATGCCTGTGAATTGTGATGAAATTGTGAACAAAATGTATCATACACGAATGTTTTGGTGTATTATTACGTTATGAATTGTAAGCGGTTGCATAACTGCGCTCATAAGGGAAACTGACATGGCTGTTCATGCGGACGGAACCGAAGACAGAAGCCTGATTCTGGAGCTTGGAGAAACAATTTTTAATCTGATGGTGCTGAATGTATTATGGGCATTATGCTCAATACCGGTTGTGACCATCGGCGCAAGTACAACTGCTCTGAACTATACATGCATCAAGCTGAGAAAGGACGAAGGGGACAGCGTCGTCCGGATGTTCTTCCGCAGCTTTGCGGCAAATATCCGGCAGGCTCTGATTCTCGGAACGGGAATGCTGGCGGTTCTGATTATTCTTTCCGCAGGCCTGATCCAGATGATCGGAAATATGCTGGCCGGTAAAAACGCTTATGTTTTTGCGGCAGTGGCGCTTGTTCTTCTGCTGTTTCTGTGGCTGCTGCTGTTTGCCTACATCTTTATGGTGCTGGCAAGGTTTGACAATACACTGCTGAGAACGGTGACGAACAGCGTGTATCTGATCATCCGGAATCCGCTGAAGTCATTGAAGATTCTGTGGATTGAGATCATGCTGGTGCTTGTCGTGCCGTATGCACTGTGGACATATTTCCCCTACGGGTTCCCGCTGGTGATTTTCTTCGGGATGCCCTTTACAGCCTATATTCTCTCCAGGGAATTCAATGAAATCTTTGATGAGTATATTCCCGAAGACAGATAAAAATGTTGTGAATCTTCGAACTGTACCTCTGTGATGCCGGGAGGAGGATCCCGCATAAAGGATAATTCTGAGGACAAAGGCGAAGAACTGCATGTAACTCCTTCCGACCGGAAATGCTGAAACCTGACGTGAAGCAGGAATTATGAGCAGTAATTAAGATGAAAAGTCGATTGTTGCAGGATTCAGCTGTCACGCAGACATTAACTGCAGAAAACCTATAGAGAGGAGAAAAAAATGACACTCAGAAAATTACTTGCATTTGCACTCTCTGCTGCTCTGCTCGCAGGATGCAGCGGAGGATCATCCGGCGGTGGCGGAGGTGAAACACCTTCCGGCGGCGGAGAAGCATCCGGTCCCGCTGAAATCCCGACTTCCGATGTCTTCAAGGGTGAAACAAACCAGCAGACCTATCCGATTTCAAGCGAAAAGATTACATTAAGCTATTGGTATCCGCATGGAAACTCCATCGGTACACTGAATGATTTCAATGACAGTGAATTCTTCCAGTGGATGGAAGAAAAGACAAACATCCATATCGACTTTGTTGTTCCGGCAGTAGGTGAGGAAGCAAACTCCTTCAACCAGCTGTTTATTGCGGATGACCTGCCGGATATTCTGTATACTTCTCCGGCTACTCAGAAGTATCGTGACGGTATGGATGCGGCAATCGAGGACGGCTATGTGGTTGACCTCAGAGATTATCTGGATCTGATGCCGAACTATGTCAGCTGGCTGAACAGCATTCCGACAGCCAAGAAGGATGCTCTGACAGATACCGGAAAAATGTACGGATTCTGGAGTTTCTGGGACAACATGGAAAGCGGATACGCTGACCAGGGTATCTCCATCCGCAAGGACTTCCTGGACAAGGTCGGAGAAGAAATCCCCGAAACATATGAAGACTGGGAAAGAGTTCTGACAAAGTTCAAGGATGAACTCGGCATCGAAGCTCCGTACTATACATCCAAGTATGGTATCGACTACGGTGAATTCATGGCCGGCTACGGAGTGGCTCCGTATTTCTATCAGGTAGACGGAACCGTCAAATACGGTCCGATGCAGGATGAATACAAAGAATACCTGACCATGATGCATGACTGGTATGAAAAGGGACTCCTGGATCCCGACTTCTCCACAAGACAGTCCACAGGTGTTGCGGCTGACAACGACATGATCCTGAACGACAAGATCGGTGCGCTGATTGACTGGGGCACACGTATGACAGATGCATACATTTCCAGAGGCGCTACCAATCCTGATTTCTATGCAGTTGCCGCAAAACAGCCGAAGAAGAGTGCTTCCGATCCGGATCCTGCATTCAGAATCGTAAACAACAACTTCCATGATCTGCAGTCTGTCTGCATCCTGATCAATGCGAAGAGTGAGCATATCGAAGAAGCAATCAGGTGGGTTGACTCCTTCTATGCAAAGGATGTTTATCTGAATGCCAACTACGGTATCGACAGCGAAGAAGGCACAGTCTGGTATGCGGCTGAAGACGGCCACAGAATCGGCGACTATGACTTCCGTTACAGCAATCCGGACGGACTTGATTCCGCTACTGTTGCTGCGAAGTACTGGGCAAAGAACCCGCCGGTCCGTGTAGAAGCTGCACAGATCGAGCAGATGCCTGAAGACCGTGCTGCATCCTACGCTGTATGGTCCACATATGAATCCAAGAACTTCATCCCGACAACTGTCACAATGACAACGGATGAAAGCTCCGAATATTCTCAGTACTACACAGACCTGGAAGCATTTGTACAGGAAAACAACGTCAAGTTCATCAACGGTCAGAGATCTCTGGATGAATATGACGCTTACAGAGACCAGCTCAAGAGCATGGGCATCGAAACCTGCATCAAGCTGCAGCAGGCTGCTCTGGACCGTTACAACGCGCGTTAAGATTGCTGCAAAAATATTTTTTCAAGAATCAAGAAGATGAAGAAAGCAGAATCCTGATTCTGCTTTCTTCGCATATTCTTCAATGCAAAAGAAAGGTATGGTTCAACTATGAGCGAACAGGCGCAAAGCGTAAAATCATACAATAACAAAAAAGGTTTCTGGAAGAAACTGAAGCTGGATTTTAAGAATCACTGGCAGATCTATCTGATGGCTGTACCGGTGATTCTGTATTTTGCCATCTTCAATTATGCGCCGATGGTAGGCATTATCATGGCGTTCCAGAAATATCAGATCAGAAAAGGTATTTTCGGAAGCCAGTTCGTCGGAATGACGAATTTCATGAGATTCTTTTCCGGTCCGTATTTCTGGAGAACCCTGCGCAATACACTCCTGATCAGTCTGTACGGCCTTCTGCTTTCATTCCCGCTGCCGATTGTATTTGCACTCTGCCTGAATGAAGTCAGAAATACCAGATTCAAGAAGATAGTGCAGACCATTTCGTATCTTCCGTACTTTATTTCAGTCGTTGTCGTTGTATCCATTCTGTTCGACTTCGGCAAGTCCAACGGTATCCTGACACAGCTGGCAATGAAGTTCGGATGGTCCGGCGGTGCGATTATCGCAAGTGATAAATGGTTCCGTACGCTGTATATCGGATCCAACCTCTGGCAGCACCTCGGATATAACTCCATCATCTTCATTTCCGCACTTGCGGCGATTGATCCGACGCTTTATGAAGCGGCTCGCATTGACGGTGCCAACCGCTGGCAGCAGACACTGCATGTCACAATTCCCGGAATCGCTTCGACAATCGTTGTCCTGCTCATACTGAGACTCGGTCAGATCATGGGCGTCGGCTATGAAAAGATCATCCTGATGTACGGCCCTTCGACATACGAAACCGGTGATGTTATCGCCAGTTACGTATATCGTACAGGTATTCTTGACGGAGATTATTCATATTCCACGGCTGTCAACCTGTTCAATTCCGTTGTGAATCTGATCGTCCTCTGGACAGCGAACACGATCAGCCGCAAGGTAAATGAAACAAGTATCTGGTAATAGGTGACGAATATGACGAAAAGAACAACTGGTGAAAAAATATTCGCGGTATTCAATACGATTTTCCTGATACTGCTGTGCATTATCTTTATCCTGCCGGTATGGCATGTCGCGATGGGATCGATCAGCGATCCGCTCAAGGTTGCCGCAACAAGCGGACTCTATCTGAGACCGCTCGGTACGCCGACGCTCGGCGGATATAACCTGATTTTCCAGAATCAGACGATTATCAATTCCTATAAAAACACGCTGATTTATGTTATTATGGCAACGCTGATCGGACTTATCCTCAATATTCTTGCGGCATATGTCCTCAGCAAATCCAAGCTGACGTTCGTCAAGCAGTTCTCGATGTTTGTTATGTTTACGATGATCTTCAACGGCGGTCTTGTGCCGACATTCATCGTCATCAACAAGCTCGGCCTGCTGGATTCCCGCTGGTCAGTCATCCTCCCCGGAGCTCTGACGGCATTCAATATCATTATCATGAGGACTTCCTTCCAGGAAATCCCTCAGGAAATGATTGAAGCGGCGACCATCGACGGAGCCAGTGATTTCAAGATTCTGACGGATATCGTCCTTCCCGTCAGCAAAGCAATTATCGCAGTTATCGTGCTCTTCTACGGCATCCAGCATTGGAATTCCTGGTTCCAGGCTTCCATGTACCTGCCGAAGAGAAGAGATCTGTGGCCGCTGCAGCTGGTTCTGAGAGAAATCGTCCTGCAGTCCACAGAAAACGCAATCGTGGCTGATACGAGCGGTGAAGATGTAATGATCTACAGACCGCTGATCAAATATGCGACCATCATGGTATCTGTCATACCGATGATGATCATCTATCCGTTCGTTCAGAAATATTTCGTTTCCGGCGTCATGATCGGCGCTGTCAAGGGCTGATTCCCGGAAACCATTCCGACTCATTGCCAGAAAGCCGGTACTTTTGGAATCATTGTCAGTACGCGGCTTCATAATTCTTTCAAAGGAGAAAGGGGCAAAAAAACATTATGGCAACAGTATCACTGAAAGGCATCCAGAAGATCTATCCGAACACAGAAAACGAGACCAAGAAGAAGAAAAAGAAGAAGAAGGAAGATGAGCCTGCAGAGGAGAAATCCTACAAGCTCAAGGTCACCGATGAAGGCGTAGTCGCAGTAGACGACTTCAACCTGGAAATCGCGGACAAGGAATTCATCGTACTGGTCGGACCTTCGGGATGCGGCAAATCAACAACGCTGAGAATGGTGGCAGGACTGGAAGAGATCACCAGAGGCGAACTGCGCATTGATGACAGACTGGTCAACGATGTGGCACCGAAGGACAGAGACATCGCAATGGTATTCCAGAACTATGCACTGTATCCGCATATGACAGTGAGACAGAACCTGGAATTCCCGCTGAAGCTGAGAAAGGTACCGAAGGATGAGATGGACCGCCGCGTCAATGAAGCAGCGGAGATCCTCGGAATCACACAGTACCTGGACAGAAAACCGAAGGCGCTCTCAGGCGGTCAGAGACAGCGTGTCGCGATCGGACGTGCGATCGTACGTGAGCCTAAGGTGCTTCTGATGGACGAACCTCTGTCGAACCTGGACGCAAAGCTGAGAAACCAGATGCGTGCAGAGATCATCAAGCTGAGACAGCGAATCAACACAACCTTCATCTACGTTACACATGACCAGACGGAAGCGATGACACTGGGAGACAGAATTGTCATCATGAAGGATGGAGAAGTGCAGCAGATCGGAACGCCGCAGGAAGTATTCAACAAGCCGGTAAACACATTCGTAGCGGGATTCATCGGAATGCCGCAGATGAACATGTTTGACGGAAGACTGGTGAAGAAAGACGGGAAGTATGCAGTGCAGGTCGGAGATGCGACAATCGTCGTATCGGAAGACAAGCAGGAAAGACTGAAGGCACACAATGCATCAGAGCAGGAAGTGCTGGTAGGAGTAAGACCGGAGCACATCACACTGGAGACAACACCGGGAGCTACATTAACCGGAGAAGTAGAAGTCTCTGAAATGATGGGTTCATCCGTGCATCTGCATCTGAACACACTCGGAAGAGATGTGATTGTCATTGTACCGACCCTGGATCTGAAGGACAACAGTCTGGGTATCGGATCAAAGATCGAGTTCACATTCGCCCCGAACGCCGTACACATCTTCGATCCGGCAAGCGGCAAAAACCTCGAATACCTCAACGACTGACTGTAATTCAGGCAATACCTTTTCATGGAAAGATCCCGCAGAAATGCAGGATCTTTTTTGGCGGAAGGGCATATAAAAACAGGGCCGGACATGCTGTCAGGCCCCGTCTGATGCATTTATTCGTAGATGACGCAGTTGTTTCTGCCGGCTTCCTTTGCCCGGTAGAGTGCGGTATCCGCATCCTGGAAGATATCTCCCTGGGGATTCTGGCGGTCCGAGAATGCCGCACCGACACTGAGCGTAATCGGCGGCAGATCATCCTTCGGATATCTGAGCAGATCATTGGCTCTGCGGATCTTGTTCAGCACCACGTGTCTCATCGATGAATTGGCTCTGGTCATGACGACCACAAACTCATCACCGCCCAGCCGGCAGATAATATCCACGGAACGGAAGCTGTTCTTCAGTATCTCGGCCACCCGCTTCAGCACCCGGTCGCCGACCGCGTGTCCGTAGGTATCATTGACTCCCTTGAAGTTGTCTACGTCCACAATGATCAGCGCCATATGCTCCGTGTCCACGCTCTCCATTAACATGTCATAGGCGCCGCGGTTGAACAGACCTGTCAAAGCATCGTGGGATGCCTCATGGCTCAGGCGTTCCCTGGCTTCTTCGTTTTCCTTCAGGATTGCATTGTAGGTCCTTGTAACAAACCGCAGCTCCTCGGCACCGGTCGGCTGGATGCTCTTCTGTGCGCGCATCATCTCCACCATCCGGGACAGCGGCTTGCGGATCTGTTCATTGATAATCAGAACGATCAGCAGCACAATCACCAGCATCAATATGGTCAGCGCCGTCTGGATATTGATCAGGAATGACATTCTGGCGGATGCCTGTTCCAGTTCCAGGCTCGAGGTACGGATCAGCGTCTGGGTGCACTGGCCGACATTCTCACGGATTCTGTCCTTGTAGTGCATGTAGCTGTTGTCAAATACCAGCAGCTGCGCCTCTTTCAGCAGCTCCTCTTCCGTCATATTCCGGTATTCCGCCGGAATTTCGATATTCCTGAGGGCGTCCGGCATATCGGCCGGCCTGGTGCCCTGTGCTTCCAGCCTCAGCCGCATGGCCAGATGTTCGGTGACGATCAGTTCATTGGACAGTTTCAGTGCGGTATTCAGGCTGATGAGTGCCGCATTGTTGGAATCGCCCAGCAGTTCCTCCAGATTTTCGACAGCGCGGTCTCTGGTTTTTGTGACTTCCACTTCCTCAAGGAAATCATCCAGATAAGCCTCATCCCCGGTTACGACAAAGCATCTGACCCGATCGGTCAGATAATCCGATCCGGATTCCATATCCGAGGCTGCCATCTGGGCCGATATATACCGGTCGCTTGCCTTTTCCATGCGCTGATAGCCATGGGTTACGGAGACGTCCGCAATCATCAGGGCAATCGCCGCCGCAAATGCCGCAATGACAAAGAACAGATTTGCCGTGCGCAGATGCAGACCGCTGCCCCTCTCGTGCTGTTCTTCCTGACCGCTCCCTGCGGAAAGCAGGTCTTCTTCCCGGACTGCGGAAGAAGGATACCCGGGTCTGGAACTGATGATCTCGATCTTATCCCTGTTTCCGGCAGCTGCCGTTTCGGTATTGAGACGTTCTTTCCGCTGTTCGATAAACGGCACAAACTCTTCTGCCGGCACCGGTTTCGAAAAATAGTAACCCTGTACAATGCCGCATCCCATGCTGCGGAGAGCTTCCAGCTGTTCTGCCGTTTCCACCCCTTCCGCTATGACCGGTACGGTCAGGTAATCCGCAATATCAATGATGATTTCCAGCATATGCGTATTTCCGCCTTCTCTGAATGCGCTGCGGACAAACTGCATATCCAGCTTCAGCGAATCAATCGGCAGAGAGGAAATCATGTTCAGTGAGGAATACCCGGTTCCGAAATCATCCATTTCAATCTGGAAGCCGAGTTCTCTGAGCCGGTCAACCGTTTTGATGATCTGACCGGAGTCCTGTGTATAGGCGGATTCTGTAACTTCCAGTCTCAGATCACGGCTGGAGATTCCGTTTTCTTCCAGAATCGCCGCCAGTGTATCCGCCAGATCCGGATCAAACATGTCGATGCGCGAGACATTCACCGATACCGGCAGCGAATAATGCAGTTCATCACGCCATCTGCGGATCTGCCGTGCCGTTTCCCGCCAGACATACTGATCCAGTTTCCGGATCAGACCGTTCTCTTCAAACAGCGGAATAAAGACACCCGGACTGATAAAGCCGAGCTTCGGATGAATCCAGCGGACCAGAGCCTCCGCGCCATAGAGCAGCGGAGTTTCCGGCCGGACATCAAACTTCGGCTGATAATAAACCGTAAACTGATTTTCATCGATTGCGGTCTGGAAATCCTCGATCAGCTGTTCGGCATACAGCTGCTGTGCATGCAGCGTCTCATCATAAATGCCGATTGTTTTTGTAAAGCTGCCGCGGACTCTGTCAGAGGCCATTTTTGCCCGGTCAAAACGCCGTTCGATATCAATCGTCTTGTCGGCAAAAGGATAGATTCCCATGCGCAGACGGATGCGGCTGACCGACTGCCCGGTTTCCAGCCCGGAGGAGATTCCGGCCAGGATTTCCGCATAATCCTCGCGGTGCGGACAGTACACCATAAAGGTATCTGCCTCACGGCGGCACACAATTCCTTCCGACTCACTGACCGCGCCCCTCAGCAGTCCGGCGACGCTGCGCAGCACCTCATCGCCGTACGCCTTGCCGTAGCGCTCATTCACCAGATGGAAGTGGTTGATATCCAGAACGACCGCATCCATATCCTTGGTTTTATGGAACTGGTCATACTGTTCTGCATAGCGGTAAAAATAATCAATATTGTAGAGCCCGGTCAGTTCATCGCGCTCGGTGGAGCGGATAATATCCCGGTCTTCCGAAAGTTCAATTGTACGGGTGACCCTCGCCAGGATGACATCCGGTGCCGGGTACGGTTTCGGGATGAAATCGATCGCCCCGAGCTTCAGGCTCTCGACTTCCGCATCCTGCTCTGAGGTAATGACAATCACCGGAATCCCGGCAGTTTCACTGTCTGCTTTCACCGCTTTTAAAACTTCCATCCCGTTCATGACCGGCATCAGAATGTCCAGCAGAACAAGTGAAAGCGTATCTTTATATTCACGGATCATTTCCAGTGCCTGCACACCGTTTTCCGCAAAGATTACTTCATGGCTGATTTTTAAGATTGCCCCGAGCAGTTCCCGGTTGATCATTTCATCATCCGCTACCAGAATCAGACGTTTCCCGTTGGATGAATGAAATTTTTCATGATTCTTCGGCATGGCGCATTTCCTCCGATACACGATATTTCTGAGAAGACAGATAAAAAGGCGGTGTTCTTCTGCCATTTTATCATGGTGGAAGAATCGCCGTCATTCGTTATTTCTCATAAGCAGAAATTATCCGCATATAAAACAGGAGAACCGCATTCGGTCCTCCCGATTTTTTCTTTAATGTACGGTGATTATTTCTTCATCAGCGGAACACCGGCATTCCATGCCTGGCCGACTTTTTCGCCGGTCGCATAGTAGCCGTTTCTGAACTGATCGAACATCAGTGCATGCAGTTTTTCCGGCGCAACCTTTCCTCTTTCGTCAAGAACGCTTTCCTCTGCTTTCACATTGACAATCTTTCCGACGATTGCGGAAACATATTCATCCTTCAGATGTTCCAGCAGTTCGCATTCCATGACAACCGGGAATTCCTCGATTACCGGCGCATTGACTTTGTCGCTCTTTACGGCATGATATCCGGTACGCTCAAACTTGTCATCAATCTTATTGCCGGAGGCGATGCCGAAGAAGTCTGCGGTTTCCATATGCGCTTCATCCGCAATCGCGACGGTAAATGCCTTGGAGTGCATGATATTCAGCCAGGTCTTCTTTCCTTCGCCGATGAACAGAATGATCTTATCCTCATCCGCAATCTGTCCCCAGGCAACATTCATGACATTTACTTTCCCGTTCTCATCATAAGCCGCAACCATCAGTACGGGCATCGGATATACGGCATCCACAATTCCAACGCATATGGCGGAGCGAAAAGTCCGGCGAAGCGGGGTCAAAAGTCCATTGAAACGGGATAAAGAGTCCATCGAGTCGGAATAGAAAGTCCACCTTCTCAAAGCACATAAATTCGATACATTAGAG
>SVBN01000019.1 GCA_015058875.1 Erysipelotrichaceae bacterium
CAAACTCGACGCCGGTTTCCTCCGCCACTTCACGGGCAGCGGTATCGTGTTCGCTTTCGTCTTTTTTCGGATGTCCCTTGGGGAATCCCCAGTGACCTGCAAGCTGTCTGACAATCAGCACGTAGCTCTTAGAACCGCGCCGCCGGATGACAACAGCACCGCATGATTTTTCAGCAATATTTTTCGCCATAAAACCCTCCGTACAGCAATCAGTATAACACAAAGCCCCTGCCGTATCAGCGGAAGTTCAGTACAAACGAACGCCGTGTTCCATCCAGTTCATAAGCAATTTCCGGACGCTCTCCGTAATGCAGCGAAATATTGCGTGCATGTTCGGAAATATACCGGTATCTGCGGTAGTCCTGCTTCATCTCTTCCGTATAGGAAGAAGGATCGTCACTGGTCAGCCAGATGCCTCCGAGCAGTGCGCCGGTCATTGCCAGCAGTTCCTTCTGCTTTGCATTCAGCGAGCAGTTTTCCGTTCTGAGGAAGAAGACATCCGGATCATTCAGATGCGCCCTCCCGTTAATGCCGAAGCGGTTGATTGTATTGATAATGGCCTGACGGGTGGAAGGACGCTCCCTGTGAATGATGCGCATATGAAGCTTATCATTCCAGTCCAGAGTCACATCACAGCTGATCCGGCAGTAATCCGCATAGCCGAATGCCGGCATGACGGGCGTTCCGCATCCGAGAATCAGATGATCCCCGCAGAGCTCCCGCAGCATTTCCCACGCCCGGTACATCCTTCCGGCTCTTGATTCTTCCGTTGTTCCGAACGGCGCGGCGCCGTACAGGAAGTCCAGCTTGACAAGATCAAATCCCCATTCGTCAAAGACGCGGGAGAACACATCCTTCAGATACTGCTGCACTTCCGGATGATCGATATCCAGGGAATAGAATCCCGACCAGTTGCAGCCGAGCTTCCAGGGCTCGCCGTTGATCTTCAGCAGCCAGTCCGGATGTTTTTTATATAATTCAGAATTCTCTTCCGCGACAAACGGCGCCAGCCATAATCCGGCTTTGAATCCGGAGGCGTGAATCCGCTCGGCGGCAGATTTCATTCCCTGCGGGAATTTCCCGCGGTTCTCTTCGAGCCAGTCGCCGATAAACGGTTCCCAGCCGTCATCAATCTGAAAGAGATCCCCTTCCTTCAGGATCGTCTCACAGCCGGCAAGATCCTGCATGATGGCTGCTTCACTGATATCCTGGTAGCGGTTGTACCAGCTGGAATAGCCGAACAGCTTTTCATCCGTGCGCTCATGGATTCCCATAGCCGCAAACCAGGCGTCGTAGACTTCCTGCTGAGTGCCTTCGGCAAAGAACAGATCAAATGCATGGAAATCACCGGTGCATTTCACATCCATGCAGTCGCGCTTCAGATACAGGAAATTCATCTTTGCGTCATAGGTGAAAATCGTATATCCGGGACGCTCATCCAGCGAACCGATCAGTCTGAAATGATCACCGCTGCGGACAGTCATCCAGGAAAAGCCGTGCAGAATGCCGCTTCTGTCAAGATACGGCACAAAGTGATAGTCTCCGTACCGGTCAAGAGAGAAATGACTGACTGCGGCAGACGGTGTGCCGTGCAGCCCGCGGATGGAGCTGTGACGGGTATATTCCGGCGAAAAAGTCCAGGTCTGATAGCCGTTCATGAAGATCCGGTCGGTTTCGGATGTCTCCAGCGGCATCTCCGCCCTGACATCCCCGAGCGTTACGCCTTCCAGATGCACGCATGCGTGTACTGCACCGCTGAGATCATCGATGCAGCCGTCCTGCACGAATCTGTCGCCGCTGTCAAAGCGTCCGTTTACATGCCACGACAGACTCATTCGGAAAGACCTCCCCTCCTTGCACGGAGTTCTTCGGCGATTTCTTCCGCTCTTTCATCCGTCAGCGTGAACTTGTCGCGGAATACCATCAGTGCGCATCCAAGCCCCAGTACCGGCAGCAGCGTCATCAGCATTCTCAGTCCCATGATCGTTCCGGCAGTCTGTTCAATGACGGCGCCTTCGCTCGAGTTGTTTCCGACCAGTCCGATCAGATCCAGACCGACACCGGTAATGAATACGGCAAGGCCGCTTGCCAGCTTGACGACGAATGTCTGCATGGAAAAAATAACGGACTCTTCTCTTCTGCCGCTCTTCAGCTCGCCGTAATCAACCGTGTTGGACAGGAAGACCGTGGTCAGTACGGTAAGCATGCCGTTTGCCAGGAAGACGAACAGTCCGCATACCGCGAGCACGAGAATATTGTGGGCAAGTCCGGTCAGGCAGGAAACAAGAATCAGCCCGTAGCCGGTCATGGACATGATCAGACAGAGCACGAAGATCTTCTGGTTGGCCAGGAATTTTCTCAGCAGCGGGTAAATGATCATCATGCCGAGGATCTGTCCGCCGCCGCCGATCATGTTGAACAGCGTATAGTTATCCTGCCAGCTGACCCCGCCGACGTCATACTTGAAGAAATAGATAATCAGATTCGATGTGATATAAAGCGCGGAATTGATCAGGATAATCGTTGCGACCGTTACCATTGCCTGATCGTTTGAGATCAGGGAACGGAACATTTCGGAAACGGATGTCGTCTCCATCTCCTCTTCCGACTTTCTTTCCTTCACCGCCCAGCAAAGCACCGCTTCGGCAAGGACAAACAGAACCGCAACGATCAGGGCAAGTCTGCGGAAACCGATGCGTTCAACGCCGCCGCCGAGCATGGAAACAGCCTTGACGGTAAATACGGTGATCAGGGCGTTGCCGACGCCGGCGCAGGTTCTGCCGACGACAGAAAGATGTTCACGGTCTTTGGAATTATCGGTCACCGCCGGAATCATGGACCAGTAAGGAATATCCATCATCGTGTAGGTGACGCCCCACAGAATATAGACCACGGCAAACCAGATCATCAGACCGTTGCCGGGCGTATTCGGCGCGGCAAACAAGGCGAACAGGACAAATGCATTCAGCACGGTTCCGGTGAACAGCCAGGGACGGAATTTGCCCCATTTCGTATTCGTCTTTGCGACAATCACGCCCATGAACGGATCGTTGACGGCGTCAAAGACACGGGCGATCATCAGGATCGCACCGACAAACGTCGCGGACAGTCCGAGTATATCCTGATAGTAGTACATGACATAGGATGCGGAGAGCGCATATACCATGTCTTTTCCGACAGCACCCAGACCATAGGCGGCTGTCTGCTTCGCTGAGAATTTCATCTTGAATTACCCCCTGATTTCAAATGATACGGTGACCGGTTCCGTCTGTGCACAGGCAATTGTGAGCACGGCTGTTCCCGGCTTTCCGGTTGTTCTGATATAGGTTCCGCACATGCCGCCTTCGGCAGTGACGACGGACGGTCCGACGATTTCCGCTTCGCCTTCCATGCTCAGGCATACAGGCAGCTGTGCGTAGCTGGCGGTATTGCCGTTTTCATCAAGGATCCTGATCCTGACGGCTGCCATATCATAGCATTCGCCTTCCTGCAGTACGGTATGACTCGCCTCTGCCGTAAGATGAAGATGTGAAGACGGCGATTTTGTGACGCTGGCAATGACTTCACCGTTCTTCACGGCATCGAAGCGCCATTTTACCGACATGCCGCCCCAGTTGCCGACATATTTGCCGTACAGTTCCACGCCGTCGGAGAATTTCATTCCGTAATGGACCATGCACCAGGCAAGCTTGGCCTGATACTGCACGGGAAGATTGCTCATGCCGTATTTTCCGGCCGCATTGAGGCATTCCGCGATCAGTGCGGCTTTTTCCTTCGAATAGCCTTCCTTTGTCTGCAGGAGAACGCCGATCGTATCGTCGATCAGCACCGGTCCGTGCTTCAGACCTTTCCATTTCTCCGGTTCAAATTCCGCGACATAATCGTCGTTTTTATACAGCATAACCTTATCGGCGTTTGTGAACGCCCATACCTCGCCGATATTTCCGCCGGCATAATCGCCGATATCCATCGGGGATCCGACTTCCAGCACCGGTCTTTCCTCCTGCTGTGAAGCATAGAGGGCAGCTGCCGTCTTGGGATTGCGGAATGCGTCCAGCACGCCATGGTAACAGATCCTGTCGCCGCTTCCGAAGTCCTGATGGGTCGGATAATCGAACATGCACCACTGGAAGCATCCGGCATGTTTCTGATCCGCCAATGCCGCATCCAGCACTCTGGCGTGTCTCAGGGCATGTTCCTGACGTTTGAACCACGGATCAAACGATTTGGTCGGATACATGTGACCGTTTGCCTCGCTGATCAGCATCGGCTTATTCACATCCGGAGTAACATCCTTCTTTGCCTTTGCGCCGGGCGTCGTGCCGTCATGGGAGAAGTCGTTGAATGCATAGACATCTTCGAGCAGCGAGCTCTTTTCCAGATAGCGTACGCCGGAAGTCGGACGGTACGGATCCAGCAGATGGGCAAGGCCGTTGGTTCTCGTATAGAAATCATCGTCGTCCTGGGACTCGTTGATGCGCACGCCCCACAGTACAATCGACGGATGATGACGGTATTCAACAATCATCTCCTCGGTATTGCGGATGGCCTGCGCCTTCCATTCCGCATCGCCGATATGCTGCCAGCCGGGGATTTCGGTAAATACCAGGATGCCCCTTCGGTCGCATTCATCAATGAAATAATGGCTCTGCGGATAATGGGATGTTCTCACCGCATTGACGCCGAGCTCTTCCTGCAGAATCCGGACATCCTCCCTCTGCAGCGCTTCGGGCACCGCATATCCGGTATACGGATAGGACTGATGCCGGTTGAGACCTCTCAGGAACACCGGTTCCCCGTTCAGCAGGATCTCATTCTTTGTCAGCTTCACGGTACGGAAGCCGAAGGTACGGGAAAGCTGATCAACTACCGCATTGTCTCTGAGCACTTCACAGCAGACCGTATAGAGATACGGTGATTCCTGTGACCAGACATGCGCATGGCGGACAAGGCATTCATAGTTTCCGCTTTTTGCCGGATAGGTTTCCGAGAATTCCGTTTCCCCGTCCGCATTGATGAAGCTGATCCGCAGCATTTCATTATGGACGCTGCCGTCAACGGTGACCTTTACATCCGCCGTATCCAGCCTTACTGCCGCAGCATAGAAATCGGAAACCATGACATCTCCCCTGACATCCAGCCAGACATCCCGGTAGATGCCGCCGTAGGTCAGATAATCGATGGCAAATCCGAACGGCGGCACCTCGCCGTTCTCAGTCGTATCGAGCTTTACCGTGACCGTATTCTCTTTTCCGTATTCCACTGCGTCCGTGATCTCCGTGCGGAATGCGGTATAGCCGGTGCGGTGTTCGCAGAGCAGCTTTCCGTTGACATAGACATATGCGATATGTCCGGCCGCATCAAACTGCAGGAACAGACGCTTCCCTTTCCATTCTTCCGGAATCTCAATCCGCTTACGGTAGCCGCATACCATCTGATAATCCTTCGGATCGATGTAATGCAGCGGCAGCTCCTTTACGGTATGCGGAATGCGCACCTGTTCAAATGCGCCTTCTCCCTGAAGAAATTCCTCATTCCATTGTTCTGTAAATTCCCAGCCGTTATTCAGTCTGATCATATCTGTCCCTCCTGATCCCCCTCATGATAATATCCATCATATTCTGCAGTGCTTCCTGATATGTAATTCCCTGATCCGCAAGCTCATGGGTCGAAGTAAATGCGTGTATGCTGGAAGTGACCATCACTTTCAGCACGCTGATGCTGATATCCCGGATCACTCCGGCTTCTATCCCCTCCCTGATCAGGGTTATTGTCGGCTCCCAGTCATTCAGCAGATGCCTCTGCAGCGCTTCCGATACAGCCGGATATTTCTCTTCCAGAGAATCCAGCTGCGAGAATTCAAGCATGGAATACTGCTGCGGCATGGCAATCATCACTTTTGCAATCCGCTCTTCCAGCGGCAGCGCACTTTCAATCACCGCTTTCTTTTCTTCATGGATTTTCCTGTACCCGTCATCCAGAAGCGCAAGCAAAAGATCTTCCTTGGACGCAAAGTATTTATACATTGTCTTTTTGGAAATATGCAGACTGCCGGCAATGTCCTGCATGGTAAATTTCAGTCCGCTTCTGCGGAACTGGTCGATTCCTTCCTGCAGTATTTTTTCTCTGAGTTCATCCATGATCGTCACCGGAAACCGAAATTTCTTTTCTGGTTTCCATTATAAAACAGTGAAAGCGCTTACGCAACGGATCTGCGCCGTTTTCTCTTTTTTCTCTTTCTTCTGCCGTGTTCCTGCCGCCAGGCATTGATACGTTCCGCAATTCCGGCATAATCCCGCTCAAACAGCCCGTCACAGATCTCCGCATTCAGCGTCTGCTCATCAATCTTTTCAATCAGCTTCAGCCGCACGAATTCCTTGGACTTCTGCGCATATGCCGGCAGCTCATGATTTTTCAGAATCCGGTTCAGCTCTTCCCTCCAGAGAATCCGGATCTTCTTCAGAATATTCACATAAGGATTGGGAAGCGGCTGGCGGACAACATAAAAATCAATGCCGTCTTCCGTCTGTTCCGCTGTGATTATCCCCCAGTATTCCGGGATATGGGACTTTACCCCTTCGGCATGCCTGGTTCCGACAACGACCATATTCCTGTCGAAGCATTCATCGTAATTCTTCACCTGGGAGGACAGTCTTGCATAGCTGTCCGCATCGCTTTTAATTTCAATCCCGTACAGCTCATACGGCGTCACCATGATCACATCGGCGATCGATTCGGAGGCTCTTGTTTCCTCAATGATCCGTATGATTCCGTATTCCTGTTCCAGAAAAATAAACAGAGGTTCTCTGATATCCGCATCCTTCAGCATGCCTTTATCATAACACCGGTAAAGAAAATGCTTTCCGGATTTCATGCAGAAAAAACAGCACTCATGCAGTTATCTGCAGGAATGCTGTCTGATACCGTTTCCGCATTCAGAATCTCAGATCTTTCCGATGATCATTTCCGCGGAGCCTGCTTCCAGCGAATTATATTCATCATAGTGGATATGACTGCCGCTCTCTTCATACGCCAGCATCATAAGCTGTTCCGCCAGGGAAAGCAGGCCTTCCCTGTTGGCCGTGATGACAGCTGTATGATCATCGATTCTGACGCTGATTTCAGATCCTTCTTTCCATGGAATGTTCATATCATTTCTCCCGTCATTCAGATCATACAGAAAACAGAGCCGTATGTATACAGCCCTGTCTTCCGTTCATATCCTGTATCTTATTTATTTGCGACAAAGTCGAAGTAGATATCGGCGTGATCTTCATAAGGGTAGAAGTCAAACGCGGCGAAACTGTCCTTCTCCTCGTTGTAATATGCATTCTCCTTCAGGGAGCCTACCATCATCGGATTGGTCGGCAGATATCCCGCTTCTTCCAGCCGTGCGGTATATTCATCCAGGAATGCGCTGCCCTCTTCTTCCGAAGCGAAGGTCTGGGAAACATTCAGATACAGCGGACCGGCGAAAGCCCGTGTCATCTGATGATATCTGGTGATATCCCTGACAGTCATCGGTGTGTGCAGGGAAATCTCAGGGAATCCCGCACCGGTAATCAGAGCCTCTGTTTCTTCCGGCGTCTTTCCCTTCTCGCTTCTGAAGGTAAGCATCACGGTCTCGCCGTCTTCATTGAAATCATAGCGGAATGATTTCTGTCCGTCCGCAGACGCATATCTTTCCAGTACCTTCTCGCCTTCACCGGCATTTGTCCATGATGCGCTGAATCCGCCCGCTTCCAGTCTCTTTGCGTAATCATCGAGATATGCCTGCATTGCGTCCGCGTCATCATAATGAACATATGCATACATGGAGAGATCGTAGTCGAAGAAATACAGCCATGATTCACTGCGTTCGGCGGCGGTATCGGTTGCGTTCCAGTCAGTCAGATGCTCATTTTCGGACAGCTCGGTAAACCCGAATGCGGTAATCGCGTCATTGATACCCGTCAGACTGTCATATGCCGGATTGTCATAATACGGTCCGGCCTCCAGGACAAACCCGTTATCGTAATACGGCTTCGCTTCGGCATAGCACTTATATGCTTCACGCAGCGGCTTGCGGTAAACCGTCACGGTCTTATCATCCGACGTTTCTTCCGTTTCCGTAAATCCGTCTGCCTTCAGAAGTTCGATATAATGTTCGACATCCTTTTCCGTTCCGTGCGCATCCTTCAGATAAATGCGCTCGTACTCGGAGAAGACGCCTTCATCAATATACATCGCATAGCTTGCAAAATCCGGGAACGGAAGTGCCCGTTCGCCGTATCCGGGCATAAATACCGAGTTCAGGAAGAACAGATCGCCCTCCTGCCATGCGGTTCTTGTTTCGGGATAAACCGGTGAGGCAAGCCATTCATCCACCCGCGGATCACCCTTTGCGTCGTCGCCGAAATTCAGCGTCAGATCAATATCATCAAAATACATTCTGGCAACCGGGTTATCATCCACGACCGAAGTAAAATGAACGGACGAGGGATCCTCGGCATCCAGCGTCATATATACTTCGTGCATCAGATTGAGCGCGTTATAGCCGTATCCGACGATATTCATCAGCGTCATCTTGACGTTATCGTCATTGGTCTGGAATTCCAGCGGCTGATTCACGTTATTGTAGAAAATCTCCCACATGTTGCCGCCGGTCATTTCATACCAGCAATTCGGCAGACGCGAGCCCGCACAGCTGATTGCGGAATCCGTGGAAAGATACTGTACATCCGTGAATCCCTCCTCACTCAGCGTACCACCGAACGTTTCGCCGTTCAGACTGACAAATGCGAGATCATCATGCCACTCATCGGTATAATCGAAGATCACCTGATGCGGAGATACAGCGGTAATCTTCAGATAATCCGGATGATCAATCACATAGTTTCCGCCATCCAGCTTTTTCACAAAATTATCCATTGCGGCTTCGGAAATCTCAGCCGGGGAACGGGTCGCTTCCGGTTCTGCGCTCGGAACAGGAGTCGGCGTCGGATCTGTTCCGGCCGGAGATGTTTCTGCGCATGCCGCAAGGGACACGCACAGCACAGCTGCACATACCGGTTTCAGAATATTATCCATTATATTATTCATACAGGTAAAGCCTCCCACGTATTCATTTTATATGCTGATGTTACGGTTGTAAACCGGTCTTTCATGAATGGCTCCGCGCATAAAAATGATTATTTTCAAGCAATGACAAAAAAACAGCATGGTTTCCCACACTGTCAGATCTCCTTCGAGAGCACTTCCACCGCTTCCAGCAGACTGGAACATACGTGATGCGTCAGCGCCCGTATTTCATCGGTCGGCTGCAGCATATCCGGCACCATGATCACCTTCGCCCCGGACGCATATCCTGCCTGCACGCCGTTGAATGCATCCTCAAATACATAGCAGTTCTGCGGATCACAGCCGATGTCCTTCGCCGCTTTCAGGAAGACGTCCGGTGCCGGTTTTCCGTGCTCCACTTCTTTGCCGGAGACAAAGGCGTCAAAGTAATCCGTTACGCCTGCCAGTTCCATATTGTGTCTGATCTGCTCTTTTGTGCTGGAACTTGCGACCGCGATCTTATACCCCTTATCGCGGAAGAACTGCAGGATCTCCCTGAGTCCCGGTTTTTCAGGAACGCTGTTTTCCAGGTCGCGGTGCACGCGGTTATAGACATCTTCCTGGATCGGCTGTCCGTCTTCCACATGATAGAAGCGCTCGATAATGGAATTCATCAATGCTCCGTTGGTGCCGCAGATCGTTCTGCGGAATGCCGGATCCAGTTCGATTCCCATCTCATCGGCAATGGCTGTCCAGTTTTTCTGAAAGACCTGTTCGGTATCAAACAGGAGGCCGTCCATGTCAAAAATTGCTCCGTAATTCATATCATTCACCCTCTGGGTTTATCATACAGGAAAACAAATTCCTTCGGAAGACTCATAATGATTTATAATAGTCACCATAACAAGGAGATTCATCGTATGAGAGAAATCGGATATTACAACGGCGAGATGGGAAATCTGAATGAAGTAAAGATTCCCATGCAGGACAGAGCGCTGTATTTCGGCGACGGCGTCTATGATGTCACATTCGCATATAATCATAAGCTGTTTGCGATGGAGGACCATCTGGACCGCTTTTACAATTCCCTTTCGATGCTGGAAATCAATTTCCATCTGACCAGGGAAGAACTGACAGCGGAAATACAGAAATGCGTGGACGCGGCGGAAACAGACGGCGCCGTCGTCATCTACTGGCAGTCAAGCCGTTCCAACAGCAAACGCAATCATGTTTTCCCTCCGGAAAGTGAAAAGCCCACCCTGCTGATTACAGTTACAGGCGCAAAGCCGCTGGATTACAGCAAACCGCTGAAGCTGATCACAATCGAAGATACCCGTTTCTTCCATTGCAATATCAAGACCCTGAACCTGATCCCCAATGTCATCGCTTCCCAGCGGGCAAAGGAAGCAGGCTGCGATGAAGCAATCCTGCACAGAGGAAATCAGCTGACGGAATGCGCGCATTCCTCCCTGCTCATCCTCAAAAACGGAAAGCTGATCGGTCCGAAGCTGAACGAGCTGATCCTGCCGAGCATTTCCAGAAAGCATCTGTTTGAGATTGCGGAAGAGACCGGCGTCCCTTCGGAAATGCGGGATGTGGATATGGATGAAGTATGGAATGCGGACGAGGTGATTGTCTGCAGCACGACAAAGGTATGCGCGGCGGCGGATACGATTGACGGAAAACCTGTCGGCATGAAGGACCGCGGACTCTTCCATAAGCTGCAGAAAGCATACTTTGACAGAGTCGAGCGTGAAATCGGCTGGAAACTCGGATAAAACGTGCCCGGCACGTTTTTTCTTTTCCCTTCCATGCATGCGGATTATAATCAAGGCATGAAAAAACTGTTCACCGCATTGTTATGTCTGCTGTGCGCCGGATGCGCACAGCCTGTCAATACCACCGGCAGCCTGCCGGATGAGGATATCGTGATGCCGGAACATACGGATGATCCGTACACATGGCTGAATGCATCCCTGGATTATTTTCTCAATGACGGCATGAAGCTGCCGGAATACGGAAAGGACGGTTCGCCTCTTTCCTGGAGCGTGGTTCAGGGAGATGCCAAGATCCGTGACGGATGCATATGCAAAACGGAACAGGCGGATGAATATGAGCCGGTCACAATATGTGCGGATGACGGCTCTCGGGCTTATGAATTCGATCAGCTGCTGATCGATCCCTATGTCGGTTATGTCATCAGCTACTTCTCGGAAAAAGGCGATGAAGCAGAAAGCATGAAGCTGGCCTTTACCTATAACTGCACGTACTGGTTCAAGCTGAATGAAGATCATGCGATTCTGAAAGCGGAGCTCGGCACAAAGCGGCTGCGTGATCCGATGCTGTTCCGGAAAAAGGACGGTACCTTCGGGGCTGCGGCAACACAGGGATATGATACCGATTCCATCTATCTCTTTGATTCCCCGGATCTGATCACCTATGAAAATGAGCGTCTGCTCAAGGTCAGTCATTCCACGGAGCAGCTGAAAATGAGTGAAAAGCAGGCGTGGGCGCCGGAAGTGTTCTATGACCATGTCAGTGACCGCTATGTCATTCTCTGGTCCAGCGTGGAAGACGGCAGGATGTTCTTCAATACCAGTTCCGACCTGAACCATTTCTCAGCCCCGGCGGTATTGAAGATCGGCGATGATCCGGTGATTGACGGAACCATCGTCAGATACGGACACTCCTGGATGATCTGCGTCAAGGATGAGCGGGAGCCGATGGAAGAGTACTCACAGCTGTTCCTCGGCTTCTCGGATGATTCCTGGGATGCATATGAGCGTACATCGGATTTCATCACCGGCCATCAGAGCGAAGGCCCGATGTTCATGAAGGATCTGGAACATGACGGATGGTACCTGTTCTACGACGACTATACCCGCTATCAGTTCCGCGCCCTCCATCTCTCTGACACCGAAAACCCTGTCATCACCGAAGTGCAGGACAGCGATCTGCTCATTCCGCTGGACGCCCCTGCCCACAGCTGCGCCCTTCCCGTCACATGGAAAGAGATGCAGCGGCTGGAACAGGCATACGGAAGCTGAGACAAACTTAATAAAATGTCAATGAAACATCAGACCGGATGGTGTTAAAATAGCGCAGTATGAAAAAACTTCTGCGCTGGTGCAACACTCATCCGGTTTATACATTAGTCGGATACTATATGCTTTATCTCTGCTGGTTTTATTTTGCGGAATACAGGAATCCCGTTCCGAAGTATATCATCCATGCAGGGATAGATGACATCATCCCGTTCAGCGTCTGGGCAGTCATTCCCTACGCCTCCTGGGCGCCGTTCATCTTCTTCTCCCTGCTGTTATTTGTGCTCTATGCATCAAGGGAAGAACTCTGGCGTCTTGCCGTCCCGATGATGTGCGGCATGGTGCTGACCGTCGGCTTCTATCTGTTTGTGCCAACCGGACTGAATCTCAGACCTGAGACCATGAGCGGACCGTCCTTCCTGGTATGGATTGTGGAACTGCTCCATAAAGCCGATACCCCGACAAACGTCTGTCCTTCCATCCATGTCTTTATCTCCTTCATCATCGATCAGGCATGGCAGCGCAGTGCGCTGATTGCCGGAGAGCGGAACCGGTGGAAACGGATCCTGATCCGTCTCTGGGATCTTGCGATTATCCTGTCCACCCTGTTTCTCAAGCAGCACAGCGTGATTGATGTCATTGCCGGCATGGCCGTCGGACTCCTGCTTGATTATGCCGGAACCCATATGAATATGAAAAAGCTGCGGGAATATGCAGAGATCTGACTCTGTGATTCCCGCAGTTTTCCGTTCCGCTTTATTTTGCCTTATGTCCGCCGAAGACGTCAAAGTGCATGGTGTCCAGCTTCGCGTCGATCATCGCGATTTCTTCCGGCGTGACAATGACATTGCCGGCTTCGAAGTTGGCACGCAGGCGTTCAATCTTTCTGGAGCCCGGGATCGGAATGATATAGGGCTTCTTGCAGATCATCCATGCCAGGGACAGCTGCGCCATGGTGCAGTTTTTCTGTGCCGCCATTTCATTCAGCAGATCCAGCAGTTCCTTTGCCTTGGCATAGCCTTCCTCGGTATACTGCGGCATATTGGCGCGGTAGTCCTGGCTGCCTTCAAACTTTGTATTCGGATTGTAGGCGCCGGTGAGGAATCCGTTTGCCATCGGTGAGAATGCGACATACGCGACATCCAGTTCCTCGCATACCGGCCAGATGGATTCATGCCATCTTGCCATCATGGAATATCTGTTTTCGATGGCTGTGACCGGTGTGACGGCATTGGCTCTGCGCAGGTATTCCTCGGTTGTTTCGGAAATGCCCCAGGAACGGATCTTTCCTTCCCTGATCAGCTCGCCCATCGTTTCCGCAACAGTTTCCGGTTCGACCTTCGGATCGATTCTGTGCTGGTAATACAGATCGACATAATCCGTTCCGAGACGCTCCAGTGATTTTTCCAGGGAACGGCGGATTGTTTCCGGAGAGCTGTCCAGTACAAGCGAACGGTCCGCATTATGACCGACGCCCATCTTGGTCGCAATGACAACTTTGTCACGTACATCCTTCAGTGCTTTTCCGACAAGTTCTTCATTATAGGAGACGGATCCGTCCGGATACAGCCCGGTATAGGCTTCGGCCGTATCAAAGAAATCATAGCCGAGCTCATAGGCTTCGCGCAGTGTCTTCACCGCTTCCGCTTCCGGCACCGGGTCACCGCTGGCGTGGGAGAATCCCATGCATCCGAGACCTACCGGATTCACCATCAGATTGCTTTTTCCGATTCTTCTTTTTTCCATTGTTCTTTCCTCTTTCCTTTCTTCAGTCTTACTTCAGCTTTGCGTCTTCTTCATTGATAATGCGCAGTGCGTTCAGCGTTCTCGGATAACCCATGAACGGAATGCAGTTGGAAATGACTCTGATCAGGAACGCTTTGTCATTTCCGAGTCTCATATTTGCGGCGGTATGGGCAGACAGCTGCGGTTCGCATCCGCCCTGGGCATACAGGAAACAGAATGTGATCAGCTCCCTCTGCCGGTAATCCAGACCGGTTCTTGTATAGAAGTCTCCGAAGCAGTTGCCGGCAAGCCAGCGGTTGATATGCCTGATCTCTGCAGGACCGCTCTGCGCGAATCCTTTCATATGTTCGCCGAAGATGGCAACCTGTGCTTCTTCTCCCTTTTCCACGCGGTTTTCCATGGTCGTTGTCGCCTGGCCTTCCAGCGGAAGTTCATATCCGAGGGATTCAAGCACTTCATTCACGGCTTTCAGGAACGGGAAGACTCTGCCGATGCCGAGATAATCCACCGCCTGATATACGATTTCCTTGATCTCAACCGGCGTGACATCAAAATTCAGCGCCGCTTTTGCCATGCCGCGGAATTCATCCACGGAAGAAGACCCGATCAGAACCGCAAGAATACAGATGAATCTGGTTTTGTCATCCAGCTGCTGTCCTTCTTCATTAACCACCTCATCAAACGCGAAGTTGTCAAACCTTTCAATAAATTCCGGATCCGTTCTCAGAAAATCGGATACATAACCGGGGAACATTCTTTCATGGTATTCCAGTGCCTTTTTGCTGATTGCCATATCTCTTTTTTCTCCTTTTACTTATCTGAAATCATTATAGATAACAGGAAAATACAGAACAATTCGAAAAAAAGCCCGGACCGATAAGCATAACTTATCAATCCAGGCCTGTGTTTCTGGGATTATCATCCCGAATGCTTTCCATATGTTTCCGGAGGCATTGTGCCGTTCAGTCTCCTGTTTCCGGCAAAAACGCTCCATTCCCGTACGCGTTCCAGCATCTCCTGCGTATTCAGCACGCCGTATGCAAATCCTTTGCGCACCAGTTCTTCCGGTACAAATTCATCATACTTTTCGAAAACGGGCACTTCCTTCGGATAGACCAGTTCCATCGGATCCACGCCTTTTTCCGCTTCTTCCAGAAGCACTTCAAAGAAATCTTCCGGTTCCGCGTCCATCGTGAACTGGATAAAGTACGGTTTGAAAGAATCCATGCCCTTCAGTCCGAGACGGTATTTGCAGCGGATCTTCAGGAAGCGTTCCAGCGCCATGAAGCTGTATGTGCCGAGCCAGGGAAACAGCGCCCACATTTTCCCGCCGAGATGGATCAGCGGATGTTCCGTCAACCGGCTGATCCCAGCCGAGGAACGCTCCTTCTTCAGACGAGCTGCGGCATGTTCCAGCAGATAAGGATATTCCGTATCTTCTTCGAGCACCCGCTTCATCCGTTCCAGTATATGGGTATGGATATCGCCGGGACAGTCTCCGAAATAGGCGGGAATAATCCCTTTCACCATCGTGACATAGACATTGTGATTCTTGTGGTCGATTTCCTCAACGACCCAGACCCTGCCGGCGATTGCGACCTTGTCTCCGACCGGCGGCGGGGCGACGATTGTTCCGAGCTCATTGTCCTCGCACCGTACCGTATATTCCTCATTATCGACAAATACGCCGTAGAACCGGAAGTTATTCGTAATCTTTTCCCCTTCCAGTCCGAGGATCAGTCCGCCCTGTTCCGTCTTCTGCAGGTGTTCAATCTCCAGCAGATGCAGCAGCAGGATCCTGTAGTCCTCCTGGGAAATCCTGTGGAAAGCAGAAAGCGACAGCACACGGGAGGCAAGCTGGGCAGGCGTCATTTCCCCGTTGGAGGCAAGCATTGCCATCGTCTGATGATACAGCAGACTGTACGGCAGACGGTCCAGACGCGGCGGTTCCACCCACTTTTCCTCCAGATACAGCTGTACCAGGGAAATGGCCTGCAGCAGCTTCCAGGATATCGTTTCCGGCAGCATCGCCCGCGGTTCGGGCTGTTCTTCCCGGATGACAAACCACATTTCCTGCGGCTTTTCCCTGCGGCCGGTTCTTCCCATGCGCTGCAGGAAGGAAGATACGGTGAACGGCGCGTCAATCTGGAACGCCCGTTCGAGCTTTCCGATATCAATGCCGAGCTCCAGCGTTGAGGTGGTGACCGTCGACATGGAGGTCTCCTCATCTTTCATCAGTTCCTCGGCGCTCTGCCGGTAGGAAACCGAAAGATTGCCGTGATGAATCAGGAACCGGTCCGGTTCATGCTTCAGTTCGCAGTACTGCCGCAATGTTGCGGTTACGGTTTCCGCTTCCTCGCGGGAATTGCAGAAGACAAGACACTTTCTGCCCCGGGAATGTTCAAAGATATACCCGATGCCGGGATCCGCCCCCTCGGGTGCCTCATCGGTTCTGCCTTCCATCTGATAATCGCCGCTGTCCGTCATATAGCGCAGATCAATGACATTGTTATCGTTCTTTTCAACAACCTGCGTCTTATAGAAATGTTCCATGGAAAGACGCCATCTGGTGTCTCCTCCCGCCACCTTCGGTATCCGCATGATCCGTTTTGTTCCGGCAGAAAGGAACCTACCGGCTTCTTCGGGATCGCCGATCGTTGCGGATAATCCGATTCTTCTCGGCTCGGCCCCGGCCAGATGGCTCAGACGTTCCAGAAGACACAGCGTCTGGAAGCCGCGGTCGCCGCGCATCAGGGAATGCACTTCATCAATCACCACAAAGCGCAGATCATGAAACAGCTTCGGAATCAGCGAATGCTTGTGCATCAGCAATGCTTCGAGACTTTCCGGCGTAATCTGCAGGATGCCGGAAGGATGCTTCAGCATCTTCGTCTTGTGGGACTGCGCAACATCCCCGTGCCAGTGCCATACCGGAATTCCGGCTTCCTCGCACAGCTCATTCAGACGGATGAACTGATCGTTGATCAATGCCTTGAGCGGTCCGATATAAATCACGCCGACCGATTTCGGCATGTCTTCATACATCATTGTCAGAATCGGAAAGAAGGCAGCTTCCGTCTTGCCGGATGCCGTTGAGGAGGTAAGCAGAAGATGATCGTCGCTGTTGAAGATCACATCCGCAGCCGCCACCTGCACCCCGCGCAGGCTCTGCCAGTTATGGGTATAGATATAGTCCTGAATAAACGGCGCATAACGGTCAAAAATATCCATGCGTCCTCCTACAGCCTGAACTCGGCAAACTGCGCATCCGGTTCATCCTGCGCTTCCAGCAGGCTTTTCGCATAGGTGAATTCATCGCTCTGCAGCAGTGCTTCCAGATCGGTTTCGGGATGCTGGTAAAGAATATCCAGCAGCTCAATGAAATCACGGATCACTTCACGCGGCGTGATTGCGGAATCCGCGCCGATCCTTCCGTACTCAATCCGGATAAAAGCGGCATAGTCTTCATCAGTGAGCCGGCATTCATAGTCATACAGGCGTTCATGGAGCTCGGCGAGCTTGCCGACAAGCACCAGCATTTCTTCCGCGGAAAGCGGCTCCAGATGGATCACCGGTGCCAGCATATCTCTCGTACCCTGACGGGCAAATCTTCCTTCCGCAAGACGTGAACGGAGAGCTTCGTAGCTGTAGATGCCCCTTCTCCTGTCTTCCACCGCCTGCGGCGTGCCGCTCATCAGGATGCCGAGATACTGTGCTTTTCCCTGCATCGTATCGTTGTACATCGTCAGAATCTTTTCATAGTTGTACTGGCGGGTAATGCTGTTGGGAATCTTGTAGATATTGACAAGCTCATCAATCAGTATCATCATCCCGCTGTAGCCGGCATGTTTCAGAAATGCGGCAAACAGCTTCAGATAATCGTACCAGTCGTCATCGGAAATGATGCTGCGGACATTGAGCTCGTTCTTCGCTTCCGTCCGGGTATTGTATTCGCCGCGCAGCCATTTGACCGCCAGCGCTTTCTTTTCTTCATCTTCCTCCATCACGGCGGAATAATAGATTTTCAGAACCGACGCAAAATCATATCCGTGCACCAGCTCATTCATCGCATGCGTCATCTGATTCAGCTTCTGATACGCCGCTTCCGCAAATGCGGGATCGTTTTCCTGCAGTCCGGTTTCATTGCGGATTTCCTGATTCAGCGCCTGAACCCAGCGATCCATTACCAGCATCAGCGCGCCGCCTTCCGGACGTGTTCTGGTGGACAGATTACGGATCAGCTCGCGGTATGTCGCCAGCCCCTGACCATGCGATCCCTGCAGTCTTCTCTCCGGAGAGAGATCCGCATCTGCAACGACAAAATTCCGGTCCATGACATAGGTCCGGATTGTCTGCAGCATGAATGATTTTCCGCTTCCGTATTTGCCGACAATAAACCGGCAGGAAGCACCGCCTTCACTGATGATTTCCACATCGTTCAGCAGTGCTGCGATTTCGTTTTTTCTGCCGACAGTGATATACGGCAGGCCGATTCTCGGCACAACGCCGCCTTTGAGCGAGTTGATCACGGCAGCCGCAATCCGCTTCGGCGCTTTCCTTTCTGTCATTTATCTGCCTCCCTGCAGAAGATTTCTGAGATCTTCCGCATAATCTTCAATCAGTTCCGGCTGATCGCCATCATATTCAATCACCGTGTCCCCGATCTCATCGAGCATCTTTTCATTGATCCCGTCGCACAGCACCTGCATTGAACCGGATACGGAAGGCTTTCTTCCTGCCAGCAATGCATTCAGGAAGTCCGATTCCTCCGCCGTAAAGAACGTCTGCTCTCTCTGCGGTTCTGCATCTGTCTTTTTTTCCTGCGGTATTTCAGTGCTCACTGCTTCTTCGGCCGCTGAAACTTCCGTCTCTGTGCCTTCTTCTTCATCGCTCACCAGCAGGGAATCACGCGTCTTTGCCGCGTCACGACGGATCGAAGAAAGCATATCCATATTGATATGAATCTTCGGGCGCAGTGCCTCCTGACGCTCTTTCAGATAAATCTTCATCGCTTCTTCCAGGACAGAGATGATCCGTCCGGATTCCATCTGCTGCTTCAGCTGACGCTTTCCGTTCAGTTCGCGGCGGGCAATCCGGTCCGCTTCCCTGACGACGGAATGCCAGGTCATGCGCGGAACCAGCGTCAGTCTGGTCCAGTATCCCCGGGTGCACTGAAAGATGTTTGATTTCGAAATATATATAACGGTATCCTCATGCGGCTTTTCTTCATGGAATACCGCCTGCGGGAACATCGGATAGGATGCGCTTCTGGAAGAGCAGATGTGATTGGAACAGAACGAGAGATTGTCTTTCCGGAACTCTCTGCACAGCAGCCGGTAGGCAATGGTCAGATAACGCTTCATCTCTTCCTGATGGTCTTTCATAAATGTCGATCCGGCCACGTCAGCCCTTGACAGCGTCATCAGTGCTTCACCGATCTCATCGTCGGTATATTCATCCGTATCCGGATTCCGGTCCGTTTCCGACAGGATCCGGTAATGCTTCAGATCTTCGATCACAAAGCATTCCGACAGATATTCTTCGCCCAGGCCGTAATATACGGCGAAATCGGAAATCCACCGCAGCAGATACAGGTCTGAGATCACCGATATCCGGGCATTCTGTTCACGGATGTCCATCAGCTTCTGAAACGTCCGGTCCGGATCCCCGTGCACCAGATTCAGCAGTTCAAAAATATAAAGCAGAAGAAAAGAGGACTGCGTCTGCACAGGGATTTCCCCGTTCTCCTTCACCCAGGTGCGCCAGGCAAAATAACCGCGCAGCTGGGCTGCGGTCATCTGATGATAGACCGGCGAAGCGGATGAAAATGTTCCTCGGAACACATAATCGTCCGTATAGTCTTTCATGAACATTGCCTGATTGTAAAAGTTCTTCGCTTTCTGCTCGGGCGTAAATCCGTTATGATCCATCCGGATCATCTCACGGATCTTTTCAGGCACATCATTTTCTGCGGATGAGCGCTGCTGACGCTGCGGAATGCGGACATCCTGATAAACCGGTTCCGGGCGGTTGATGGTCTGCGGCTGATGCTTCATCCATGCATCGGAAAGACTGATCAGGGACATATAGGAACTGATATCGATCCGGCTGTTTATCACCAGCATCAGCCATTGACTGCTGTCCATAAACTGTGCCCGTGCGCAGTATTCCATTTTCTCCAGCAGCGGAATCATCTCCGGATCAAACGGGATCTCAATCGCATAATAACCGGCATCTTCCTGCCGGCCGGTCCGGCTGCCGGATATTCTTCTTCCGCAGGCATGCCAGCGGCCGTCCGAGACATCATATAATACCGATACTCCCGGTCGTTCCGGTCTGACGGTGTCCAGACTCAGCCCGTATTGATCAGCCATATATCTCATCAGGGAACGGTACATCTGTTCTTCCCGGAGATTGTTTCTGTCATTCACTGAAGCGCTCATGGAACTATTATATATGCTTTCCCCGCAAAAAGAATGATCACCGGGATCATTCCTTTTCAAACTCTTTTTTCAGTATTTCGGCAAATTCCTCGATATAATAACCGGAGTTTTCCCGGCTCCAGAATGCGCAGTATCTGCGGTAAACACGGCTGCCCTTGCGGTAGAGCGGAATGCGCCGGATCATCTTTGACATATGATCGCTGAATTCCCCTTCAACCGGCAGATACCCCTTTCCGGCAAGCACCTGCATGCGCCCTTCTTCCAGGCTGTATACATTCAGGAACTCTCCGCGGAAACCGAGAATATCACGATAGAACTCCCGGTCCGTTATTTCCTGTCCCGGCGAAGTCACCAGAATGCATGTATCTCCTTCCAGTTCCTCGACCGTAATCTGTTCCAGGGAAGCGCGGAATGTTCCTTCCGGCACTTCAACAAATCCCTTTTTTTCCGTGAGAATCAGATTGTTGTAAAAATCGGAAAACGCCCGGCGCTGATCATTCATGACAAGATCAATGCTGTCATTCATCAGGCGTTCATACAGTTCTTCATGTGTTCCCGCAAAGATCTGAATATCCACATTGGGATATTTCCGTGAAAACTCGGCAACAGCTGCACGGAATTCATGCCCGCCGTAGTTTTTCAGATATCCGAGCCGGAGTACGGCGGTTTCACTGAAGGCAATCTTCCTTGTCTCGGTTCTCAGCTTTTCGATCTGACGGGTGATTTCCAGGCTTTTCTGATAGAAATACTCTCCGGCCGGCGTCAGCTCAAAGCTCCGGTTTTTCCGGATCATCAGATCAAAGCCCAGTTCATCTTCCAGCGCTCTGATCTGCTGGGAAATCGCCGACTGGGAAATATGACACTTTTCAGCCGCTTCCGTGAAGGAACGGCATTCCACTACTTTCTGGAAATACTGTATCTGCCGCAAAAGCATAATTCACCCCGCTGAAATTATACAGGAAACAGACGTTTCTGAACAGAAACGGCATGCGTGTCACAGTTATGCTTCGAATTCCTGCGCAGCCTGCTTCAGCAGGTCACGGATCGGCAGATGCTGGGGGCAGACCCGCTCGCACTTCCCGCACCGGATGCAGTCGGACGCCTTCCCGTTCTTTGCGGTAATCACATTGTTATAGTAGAAATCCGCATTCCAGTCGCCGAATGTCTTTTTCGTATTGTAGTTGGAGAAGATATCCGGAATCAGAATCTGTTTCGGACAGCTGCTTTCCTCGATGCAGTACCGGCACGATGTGCACGGTATCATATTCCGGGAATTGAACACATCGCATACTTTTCTGACTGCGTCCATCTCCTTCTCATTCAGCGGGACAAAGTTCTCCATAAAGGAAACATTGTCTTCCATCTGTTCCATATTGCTCATACCGGACAGTACGACGCGGATATTCGGGAAACCTGCCGCAAAGCGGATCGCATAGCCGGCGTTGGAGCATCCGTGCAGACCGTCAAAGATCTTCTGCGCTTCTTCCGGCAGACGGATCAGGTTGCCGCCCTTGACCGGTTCCATAACCAGCACCGGCTTGTCATATTTCTCACATACTTCATATACCTTGCGGGATTCCACCGATGCGCTTTCATAATCCAGATAGTTGAACTGAATCTGGACGATCTCAATCTGCGGATATTCACTCAGAATCTGATCCAGGACCGCTGCCTTGTCATGGAAGGAAATACCGACGTGACGGACCCTGCCTTCCTCTTTGAGGGCAAACGCCGTTTCATACGCCCTGCATTTTTTGAACTTTTCAAACTGGGCCGTATTCTGGGCATGCATCAGGTAGAAATCAAAGTAATCCACGCCGCAGGCTTCCAGCTGGCTTTCAAACAGCGGCCGGATGTCTTCTTCTTTATTGAAATAGCTTCCGGTCAGCTTGTCCGTCAGGATATAGGCTTCCCTGGGGTATCTTGAAGTCAGGCATTCCTTCAGCGCCAGTTCGCTCTTTCCCCGGATATATCCGTGCGCCGTATCAAAATAGTTGAAGCCGTGGTCCAGAAAATGATCCACCATCTTCTTTGTCTGTTCAATGTCCACTTCCCCGTCAATCATCGGCAGACGCATGCAGCCGAATCCGAATTTCTTCTGAATAAAATCAAACTGTTCCATCTTCTGTTCTCCTTTTTATTTCTTTCATTGCGGCATGAATCTTTCATCCAGATCCTTATATGTGATCAGCTCTATATTATTGTCCCGGATCCATTGCGCTGTCCGCTCAGATATCATCGCTTCAAGATCTGTCAATCTCAGCAGGTTATAGCTGCTGAGCTGCGTGATCCTGACATCCGCAAATCCGCAGTGCGCCACCAGCATCGCCGTATCCGCGCCAAGAAGACCGCCTTTATCTTCCAGGATAAATGCTTCCAGATTGTTTTCGAGCTGTGCATCCGCGCTGCCGAAGCGCATCCAGTCCATTTTACGGGGCATTTTGATCAGTTCGGAATCCATCACATCCTGAGAGTCGATGATACCGTATTTCAGGGCAAGATCATGAATGATCCGGTCGGTTGTTTTTGTCATGTAGGCGTGCCGGTGCAGATAATCCGGTTTCTTTCCGACGATCCCGGTAAAACGCCGGATCTGGGCATCGAATTCCGCATATGTTTCATCATAGCTGACATGATCAAATCCGTTTTCTTCCGTATCCAGAGCCCGGTTTTCCCGGCTTGTCAGGAAGGTTCCGTCTTCATGGGTCAGATGAGGTATTTTTTCGTGAGGCAGAAGCGAAGGACCGGCCGAAGCGTTCAGATCGATGCCGAAGGCAATCCGATCGAGATACGGGCGTATCATTTCAACGCTTTCTTCCGCATCGGGCATATTCGCAAACAGACCGGTATTCCGGATGATGCCGTGACGTATTCCGTAGATAATGCCGGCAGATACACCGGGCGTGATTCCGAAATCATCGGACTGTACCAGAAGTCTCATTGTTTCTCCCTCCCTGATTCTTCAGCTTTAATGTAATATCTGCACTTTCCAGATACAATACCTGTTCTGCATGGCGGCTCCATGCCTGCAGAGCATGCTGTGAACAGATTTCAGATCAGCTGATGCTGAAGCCACTTCCCGCTTTTGTACCGGTGCATGCAGAGCAATGCCTTCAGGCACCAGTCCATGACCATCGCGCAGGCAATGCCGGTCACGCCCATCCGGAATCCGAGACACAGAACAAACGACATCGCCGTACGGAAGAATACGGTGCAGAAAATGGATGCCAGCATCGTAAAGCGGACATCCCCGGCCGCCCGCAGTCCGGCAGACATCGGTCCGAAGAAGGCGCCGATGGTCCCGCAGAACAGATTGTGGATAATCACAATCACAATGATCAGATGTCTTGTTTCCGCCGTGATATCGTACAGCGGAAGGATCAGCGGCAGACACAGCAGAATCAGTGCATTCCACGCGAAGGTCAGCAGCGTCGTGATTCTGAGCAGCTTCCGGAGATAATAGTCCGCAGCTTCATGGTCTCCGGCACCGATGCATCTGCCGATCACGGAGATAAACGCCGGCGACATTGCACTGACAACCGTTGCGGACAGTGACCAGATAGTCTGACCGATGCCGTTGGCGGCAATCTGCGATGTGCCGAACGTCGCGATCAGGGAGCCAAGCAGTACCTTTGCGGCCTGGAACAGACCGCTTTCCACCGCATTGGGAACAGCCACCTTCAGAATCCTGCCGGCTGTTTCCGGGATCAGCCGCATCATTTTCGGGAGTCTCACCGTAACCTCATTTTCTTTTCTGAAGCACATGGCCGTCATGACGCAAGCCGCGAAATACCAGGAGATTGTCGTGGGCCAGGCAACACCGGCCGCTCCGGCGTGCAGTACAAAGATGCCGATCGCATTGCCGATCACATTGACGAGATTCATGGCCATGGAGACGCGCATGGTGACAGACGTCTTTCCCATTGCCCTGTGAAGAGCGGTACCTGCGTTGTATACCGCATTGGCAGGAAATGATAATGTAACGATCCAGAGATATGTCTCACATGCCTGCATTACCTCAGGATCCACGGATCCGTAAAGCAGAGAAAGCAGTGCTTTTCCCGATACCAGCAGAACCAGCATCAGCCCGGCGGAAATGACAAAAGCCAGATGAAAAATCTGGGATGCGGAAGTCTCTGCACTCTCTTTATCTCCCCGGCCGATATACTGGGAAACAATGACAGCGCCGCCGCTGCCCAGGGCCGAGAAAACAAGGATGAAAATGGTATAAATCATCGTGTCCAGCGAAACGCCGGAGACGGTGGCCTCGCCGGCATGCGATACCATCATGGTATCCGCCAGGCCGACCACCATCAGCATTAATTGCTCAATAAACAGCGGAACGATCATCTGTCTGAGATAGCTGTCTGAAAAGCGTTTCCTTTTTTCACTGATCTGTATCCGAGGTTCCGTAATCTTTGCAATAAAGCTCATTGTCCGAAATCCTTACAGACACATTCTGTAGATATTGGCAACATCTTCCGGCGTCAGATCGACAAAGCCGTGAATCACCCCCGCAGCTCCGCAGGCATTTTTCGCCATCTCTTCAAAACGGGAATCATCGATATTGAAATCGGAAAGTCTGCTCTTCAGGCCGAGGGTCTCAAAGAAAAGCTTTTCCGTACATGCAATTGTCTTTTCGGCCGCTTCCATTACCGGAGTATCTTCATCAATGTCATAAACGTTATATGCCATTCTTGCCAGCTGCCCTGCAGTCTTCTCATTCAGGATATAGCGCATCCATCTCGGGGTCAGGATGGCAATGCCGTGGCCGTGCGTAATATCGTATACCGCGCTCAGCTCATGTTCCATCGCATGCACGCTCGCCGCCTGACGTACGCCGCAGGTCATGAAGCTGTTCAGCGCCCATGAAGCGGCCCAGAGCAGATTGGACCTTGCTTCATAATTCTCAGGATCCCTATAAGCGGCAGGAGCCCATTTCACAACGGTCTTCAGATGTTCGTCCATCATCCGGTACAGCATATCCATTTTCTCATCAGCGGAGAAATACTTTGTATCCATGGTGTGGGACATGATATCCACCGCGCCGCAGGCTGTCTGATACGGCGGTACGGTAAATGTATTGACCGGATCGTCAAAGGTTACGGCCGGCCGCAGCGCCGGTCCGTTATATCCCTTCTTTTCTTCTGTCTCCAGGTTGGAAATGACGCAGCTTGCGTCCATCTCACTCCCGGTGGAAGCCATGGTCGGAACCGCAAATATGGGCAGCGCCTTTGTAATCGGCTTTTTTGCGGTCACCAGATCCCAGCAGTTATCCGTATCCGAGCATGCCAGTCCGGCGATCGCCTTGGCGGAATCGATTGCCGAACCGCCGCCGATTGCCAGAACTGCACCGATATTGTTTTCCCGGCACATCTTTCCGCCGGTATTGATATCGGTGTGTCTGGGATTCGGCTTCACCAGATCATAATCATAAACCGTGATATTTTCCTTTTTCAGCTCGGAAATCACTTTGTCATACAGACCGTATTTCTTAACCGAGCTGCCGCCGTAAACAAGCAGGACATTGCGGCTGTACTTTATGATTTCGGAAGAAAGCTTTGATAGTGCATTCCTGCCGAAATGAACCTTTGTCGTATTCTGAAAAGAGAAATCGTTTGTCATGATCATACCCCGTTATTTCAGTACCTGTTTTGCCCAGGCTGCCGCTTTTGTTTCGCTCTTTGCCGCATCCGATCCGCGGATGGAAAGACCGGACACCACCTCGGCACCGGGACATTCCTTTTTGATATCCCGCTCGGAAGAACCCAGGCCGCTGCCTTCATTTGTGCAGAACGGCGCGATTGTCCTGCCGGTAAAATCAAACGCATCCAGGAATGTAAATACCGGCATCGGTGCTGTTCCCCACCAGTTGGGGAAACCAAGGAAAATCACATCATATTCATCAATGCTTTCCGGAAGCTTCTTCAACGCCGGACGGGCATTGGATTTCTTTTCCGCCGCGGCTTCTTCCGTGCACTTATGATAGTCTTTCGCATATTCCCTGACGGTATCGATCTCAAACAGATCCCCGCCCACAGCCTTCTGTATGAACTCGGCAGCTCTTTCCGTATTGCCTTTTTCAATGGAGCGGATGGTACCGCCGAAGTAATTCTCTCCTTTTCTGGAATAATAAACTGTCAGTACTTTTGACATCTTTCTGTTCTCCTTATCTGACTCAAGTATATAATCCGGAATTTCCGGGAACAATTTCATTTACAGATCAGATCGATAAGCATAACTGATGGATCAGTCTGCCGGGTAAAAGATATTTGCTGTTTTCCCGTCCGTTCTGTTCAGCTTTTCATCCACGGCAGCGGCGGCGTATACCCTGTGTCCCGCCGCAGTGCACAGCTGACGGGCGTCCTGTCCTTTCAGGATCCGTTCGCACAGTTCCATGTTCTCATCCAGTATGTACTTCGGCTGGGTGTGCAGATTATGGCTCCGGATGACCGTATCATAGCAGCCGTCATATTCTTTCAGATGCTTCAGGCCTTCCAGATATTCCTGAACCGGCAATGCTCCATTGGTAAACAGGAATGTATGCTTCGTGCATCCGTCTCCGTAAAACATGACTCTTTCTTCTCTGATCAGGATCATCATCATGCCGGGCGTATGTCCTTTGACATGCACAGCTTCCAGATGCACGCCGCCGAGATCAAACACATCCCCATCACGCAGGTCCAGGAACGGTTCAGTCCGCACCGGCACAAAATCCTCATCGGTAATATCCGCAATTTCCGGGAAGTTCTTCTGAAACAGCGCAAGATCCTGTTTCCGTTTGCTTAATGCAGATTCCCCTTCATACAGAAACAGATCCCCATGATTCATATACACCCGGTCAAACTGGGCGGCGCCGCTGACATGATCCACATGACAATGCGAAATAATCACAAAATACGGAAGCGGGCATATGGAATCGACAAATGCTTTCAGATCGCCTGCCCCCCATGCCGTATCAATCAGACAGGCTTTCTTTTTTCCCATAACCAGCCAGCAGTAAACTCCCGGCGCTGTTATTTTGAAGATATGTTCCGTAATCTGTTCAAATGTAAAATTCACCATGATCCTCACCTCCGCCCTCATTATCACAGTGACAGGCAGCCCGATCAATTCATGTTTCCGTGCTTCCGGATAAGCATAACTGATCTGAAAACCGCCCATAATAAATGCCGGACAGCAGGATGCCGTCCGGTATTGAAATTGATTTTTCCGCTCAGCCGCCGGAGGGACAGATGTCACATATCCGCCGGGTCCGGTCCCGACGAGGTAACAATGGTGAATTCATTGCCGTGAAACCGGATGATCCCCTCTTTCTGCATTGTGCTGAGCTCCCGCGACAGAGCGCTCTGGTTCACGCCGAGATAGGTTGCCATGGCTTCCCTGGAAAACGGCAGAACAATCAGCGGGGAACCGGATCTTCCGGTATACTGGCTCAGCAGTGTGATCACTTTCTCCCGTATGGTCGTCTTGCTCAGAATCTGGATGCGGTCATTCATGGCAAGCGCCCGCTGGGCAAGCATTGCCGTAAACCTGCGGCACAGTTCCATGTCCTGTTCATTCCGGATTCCGGAAGAATCCTTCAGTGCCTCCGTATCCATCATCAGCACATCGGACTCCTCCACGCTGTGCACGGATACATTTGCCTTCGTACCGAGATAGCATAATGATTCCCCGAAGGTAATGCCCGGGGTCACACTGGCCATGATCATATGATTTCCGTCGAAATCATCCATGGATACCTGGATATTGCCGGAGAGCACAAGTCCGAACTGCTTCATTCTGTTTCCAGGCGTATGGAGGGTTTCGCTGCGGGCAAAATGCTTCTTCCGCCCATGGAAAAAATCTACGGCATAGGCAAGCTCATTCTCCTTCAGTCCCCGGAACAGGACGCATTTCTGCATGATCTTTTCCATCTGTTCACCTCCCGCGCTTATCAATTATAACAGCAGGACTTCCGCAGATCAGTGTTTTCTGCCTGCCAGTTCCCTGACTGCGGAAACAATATGATCCGCGCTCAGTCCGAATTCCTTCATCAGCTGTGCGGCCGGACCGGAATGGCCGAACGCATCATTGACGCCGATCCGCTTTACCGGTACCGGACAGTTTTCTGATATGCATGCGCATACCGCTTCCCCGAGTCCGCCGATCACCGAATGCTCTTCGGCAGTCACAATGCATCCGCACTCCTGCGCCGCCCTGATCACCGCTTCCTCATCCAGCGGCTTGATCGTATGCATGTTGAGGACCCGGACTGAAATTCCTTCCTGTTCCAGTATCTCAGCCGCCAGCAATGCTTCGCTTACCATAAGACCCGCCGCAATGACGGCGCAGTCTTTTCCATCCCTCAGCACCTCCGCTTTCAGCGGTTCAAAGACATAACCGTCTTCATGGACAGCATCGGAAGCGGCACGGGAAAAGCGCATGTAGACAGGTCCCTGATATTCATACGCCCATCTGACCATTGCCTTTGTCTCCGCATCATCGCACGGGCACATGACGATCATGCCGGGGATCAGACGCATCAGTCCGAAATCCTCGCAGCACTGATGGGATGCGCCGTCTTCTCCGACCGAGATGCCGCCGTGGGTTGCCGCAATCTTGACATTCAGATGCGGGTAACCGATGGTATTGCGGATCATCTCATATGCGCGTCCGGCAGAGAACATGGCAAACGTCGAGGCAAACGGTACCAGTCCGGCAGTCGACATGCCTGCCGCTATATCATACATATTCTGCTCGGCGATCCCGCATTCGATATGACGGTCCGGAAATGCTGCGCGGAAGATATCGGTTTTCGTTGCGCTGGCCAGATCCGCTTCCAGCACCACCAGATCCTCATGTTCGCTTCCGAGCTCTTTCAGCGCCTCGCCATAGCTGACTCTTGTTGCTTTTTTCTTTGTGCTCATAACGCCTCCAGTGCCCGGCGGTGCGCTTCCAGTTCCGCCATTGCCAGCTCATACTGTCTGTCATCCGGTGCCCGGCCGTGCCACTCAGCCATTTCTTCCATATAGGCAACGCCTTTTCCCTTCAGCGTATCCATCAACAGGACTGTGACTTTGCCGCTGCCGCGGTTTCTTTCAAACCGGTCAAATCCCTTTTCGATATCTTCAAAGTCATGACCGTTCAGCCGCACAACATCACAGCCGAATGCCGCAAACCGGTTTTCCAGCGGTTCCATCGGCATCACGTCAATTGTTTTCCCGTCGATCTGCAGTCCGTTGCAGTCCACGATCATGCAGAGATTGTCCAGGCGGTATTTCACCGCAAACATGACGGCTTCCCAGATAATCCCTTCTTCCAGTTCCCCGTCTCCGCATAAGGCGTAGACACGGAATTTCTTTCCTTTCATCTTTGCGGCTTTGGCCATGCCTGCGGCTGCCGAAAAGCCCTGTCCGAGCGATCCGGTACTCATATCCACGCCCGGCGTCAGGTTCATGTTCGGATGTCCCTGCAGGCGGGAACCGCACTGACGCAGCGTAAGCAGTTCCTTCTCATCAAAAAATCCGCGCAGTGCCAGAGCACTGTAAAGCGCCGGAGCCGCGTGTCCCTTGGAAAGCACAAAACGGTCCCTGTCTTCCCATTGCGGATTCTGCGGATCGACATTCATTTCACGGGTATACAGATAAGCGATGATGTCTGATGCGGAAAGACTGCCGCCGGGATGACCGCTTCCGGCCGCATGCGTTGAAGTCATGATCCCCATCCGGATATCCGCCGCGGCAATCTTCAGCCGTTTCTTTTCTTCATAATTCATGATGATCCTTTCCGAATGATCCTTCTGTTAAGAAAATTATATCATTCAGTGCATCAAAAAAGCTCCCGAAGGAGCTGAAGATATGTTTATTGCAATTCTTCCATCGATCTGCAGACATACACCTTGTCATTGAGGCAGGTATATACCGCTTCGATCTTTTCGTTGAACGTGCGCAGTTCCTTTTTGGAATCCGGATATGTGAATGCGCCGTTTTCGATTCTGAATACGGTCATGTCGGCTTTTTCACCCTCCCTGATTTCCAATGCCTTGCCGGTGATATTCTGCAGTCTGACCGGCTCGGCAACGGTTTTGTTCAGGATCCGGTTCCATGACATCCCGGTCAGTCCCCTGACCTTTGTCATGACAACGCCGAGATTGAACACGGGACCGTGAAGATTGCCTCCGTGCAGATCGGAAGAAACTGTATCGGTGAAGAAACCGGCCTTCCATGCGGCTTCCGCCGTTTCGTAGCAGTAAGCATTGGTGCCATGGGAAAGATCAAAGATCACGCCGCGGTCTCTTGCTTCAAGAACGCACGGCAGAATATTGCCTTTCTCATCGATGACCTTCATCACATCGCTGTTTCCGGCAAGCGTATGACAGAGCACATCGCCTTCCTTCAGGTAAGTCAGCAGCTTTTCAATGCCGATGCGGCTGCGCGGAGCATGCACGGCGATCTTCATATCCAGCCGATCGGCCAGTGCTCTCATCTGTTCCATGACATAGACCGGATCGAAGCAGAACTTATCGTCAATTCTTGCCTTCAGTCCGCAGAGCTCACGGCGGTACCTTTCCGCAATTTCAATGACCCGTTCGGGAATGATATCCTGAGGGCAGGCAAAATCCATATGATTCGCTGCACCGCCGATGCCGAGATGTGCAATATTCAGATAGGACATGTATCTGAGATCTGTCGTATAACGAAGCAGTCTTCTGGCTTCCTCATAATTATCGGGTCCGACGGATCCGAGATCCAGCGCATAGGTGACGCCCTGTTTCAGAAGCGCATCAACCGGATCAATCCCTTTCCCAAGGGCATAATCCGCAAAATGACAGTGGGAATCCAGCCAGCCTGTGCTGACATACATTCCTTCCGCATCAAAGACTTCCGCTCCTTCCGGCTCAATGTTCTCCGCAATCTTCGTTACAATCCCGTTTTCCACAAGAATGTCCGTTTTCCTGCAGATTTCATCAAGAACCGACATGACAGTCCCGTTTTTTATCAGATATTTATCCAGCATGATCATTTCTCCTTTTTACATGATCATCATAGCGCTGAAAGCGCTCCCATTCTAATGCCGGATATTCATGCACGTTATAACAAAAACGTATAGCTTTATGCCTCCTGAGCGGCTCCGGCAAGCGCCGATCCGATGATCAGCACCGCTCCGGCAATCACCGGCAGGCTCAGCGGCTCTTGCAGAAATACAGCCGCAAATACCAATGCCGAGACAGGATCCAGATATGCCAGTGCGGAAATCGTCTGCGCCTTCAGACCGGACATACTGCCGAAATACAGCACATAAGCAATTCCGTTATGTATAATCCCGGCGATCACCAGCATGATTCCGTCATGTATATTCAGAGACCCCTGAAAATCGCCGTGGGCAAGCAGATACGGAAAAAGAATCACAGCCGACGCCGCAAGCTCAATGACCGTCTGGGAAAACGCGTTCATCTTTCCGATTTTCTTGTTTGTGATGACAATAAGCGTATAGAAACATGCGGCCGCCAGCCCGTATGCAATTCCCCGGATACTGCCGCCTTCATGAAGCGATACGCCGCTGATCAAAACCATGCCCAGTACCGCCGCACATGCGCAGATCAGTTTTCGCACGGTCAGTCTCTCGGAAAATACCAGCGGCGATACCAGCAACAGGATGGACGGCTCCATGTAATAACACAATGTGGCGGCAGCCACGCTTGTATTATTATATGCTTCAAACAGCAGGATCCAGTTGATGCCGAGAAACGCCCCGCCGCACGCCAGCAGGATCAGCTTTTTTCTGTCAATGCCGCGCCATACAGGAATCCTGCGCAGCCGGCAGAAAGCCGCCAGAAACAGTGATCCGATCACGCCTCTGCAGAAAGCAATCAGACCGGAGGAAAGCGGAATATTCCTGCGGATGATTCCGATCGATCCCATAATCAGAAGCGATGTGATCATCATGATATACGGCTGCTGTTCTGTCTTCTTCATGGCTCACCTTTTCCGATATGATACATGTTCCCCTGTCTCAAAACAATTCAGATGCGCAGAATAAAATCATCCTGCAGTAAATGCAGAATGATCTTTTGGCTGTTATCAGGACAGCGCCGTATCCAGCGCCATCATCAATGTAAATCCCATGGCAAACATCACCGTGCCGAGATTGGAATGCTTACCGGCAGACATCTCCGGAATCAGCTCCTCCACAACGACATACATCATGGCTCCGGCCGCAAAGGAAAGCAGGTACGGCATCAGAGGTACGACGCGGGAAGCCGCAAGGATTGTCAGGAATCCTCCGACGGGCTCCACCGCACCCGAGAGCACGCCGTCCAGGAATGCCTTCCATCTGCTTTTGCCTTCCGCATGCAGAGGCATGGAAATGATCGCACCTTCCGGGAAATTCTGGATCGCGATGCCGAGCGCCAGTGCCAGTGCGCCGCCGGCGGAGATTTCCGCAGAACCGGACAGCCATCCGGCGTACACAACACCTACCGCCATTCCTTCCGGGATATTGTGCAGTGTGACCGCCAGCACCATCATCGTCGTTCTCGCCAGTCTGCTCTTCATGCCTTCCGCTTCGGCGGAATTCATGTGCAGATGAGGAATGACGCTGTCCAGCACCAGCAGGAACAGAATGCCTGCCCAGAAGCCGGCAAACGCAGGCAGAAAGGCCAGCCTGCCCATCTGTTCGCTTTGTTCCATTGCCGGAATGATCAGGCTCCAGATGGATGCGGCCGTCATGACGCCGCTTGCAAACCCGGTCAGCGCTTTGGTTACCTGCCCGGACAGCTCATGGCGCATGAAGAAGACGCATGCCGATCCGGCTGCGGTACCGAGAAACGGGATCATCAGTCCGATCATTAATTCGCTGTTATGCATAACTATTTCCTGCATTGAAATACGGCAATGCTCTGTACATGGCTGACGCTGACTTCGGAATACATATTCTTCAGCCGCCGCTCCAGAGATTCCGGCGTTTCAAACGGCGGGGTAAAGAAGCCCGATCTCACATAGAATGTGCGGATCAGAAGATCCGTCCGTTTCGTCAGTCCTTCCGCATAGAAGCACCCGGTAAAGATACCGCCCGGTTTCAGGACGCGGTATGTCTCCATCCAGGCCGCTTCCTTATCGGGAAATGCATGGAAGCCGTTCAGCGAAAGCACGGCGTCAAAAGACTCATCTTCAAACGGGAGCTTTCCGACGTCTCCCTGCACAAAATGAATATTCGGGATATGCATTTCTTCCGCACGCATCCGGGCGGATTCCATCATCTGTTCCGAATAATCGAGACACGTAATATCCGCATTCTTCATGTTCCGGAATACAGGCATGGAAAGCACGCCTGTACCGACCGGCACTTCCAGCAGGCGTCCGGAAAAATCCGCCGGCAGTGCAGACAGAGACAATGCATGGGATTCCGTCACTTCCTCACCCGACATATTCCAGACCACCCGGTCAATCAGCTTTCCCGTAAAGGAAGTCCCGAGCATCATGCCGTCATAGAAACTGTGGGCTCTGCCGAGACTCTTATAAGCAGACCTGATTTCATCTTTTCTGTTCATACCTGCTCCTTTGCGAATTCAATCCGGACAATATTCATATTCACCAGGGAATCGCAGAAGCGGATCATGAGCTTATGAAACAGGCTGACATGGCTGTAAATATCACGGTAGCCGCGCATATAGCTGCGGGATGTGACAGAGGCAAACTTACTGCTCCAGGACTTCAGAACCGATACATCATCCAGCGAGAATAATGCACCGACATCGCGGATGCCCGCCCCCTTGAGCCATGTTTTCGTCATCATCTTTGCGCCTCTGCGGTTGCAGGAATCAAATACAGTCACGCCGCCCGGAAACTTCTCTGCCATCGCTCTGAACAGCGCCTTCACATCTTCCGTTTTAAAGTAGTAAAACACGCCTGCCGCATAGAAGACCGCCCCGTCTTCGGCATCAATCATATCCATCCAGGAATGATCATTCAGGTCACATGCGATATTTGTTTCCCTTTCCCCGGCCGGAAGCAGTTCATTGCGCACGGCAATGACATCGGGCAGGTCGATATTGTATCCCCTGCACATTCCGTTGTCCGCCTTGCGGAATGTATCATCCAGTCCGCACCCGAGATTCACAACCGCCGCATTCGGGTGCTTCTTCAGATAGTCCTTCACCTCCCACAGCAGATCATACTGCCGCTGGGCGACCTCAAGCGCTCCGAAAAGACCCGCCGGGGATTCCATCAGCTTCCGCTTTGCTTCGAAATCATAGTCCAGCATGCCGCAGATCCGTTCCGCTTCCGGATCGGAAAACAGGTCCGGATAATGCCGGGAACAGATCATCCTGCCGAAGAGCGGAATCACAAGCGTTTCCTGAACCGTATTTTTTTCAATATGATATTTCATCTATATTCTCCGTTTTCTAAGTTAGTTATTTCTAACATAAATATAATAAAAGAATGCAGTACCCTTTTCAAGCACCGCACTCCGATCAGACTGGATAATAGCTGACGGTATACTCTGTCTTCTGCGGAAGTTTCAGTCCGCTGTCTGAGAACCGGAACGTTCCGTGATATCCCTGTTCCTTCATCACCAGATCAAAGTGACAGAGGGCAATTCCGAGATCCGTTTTCTGCAGGTCGATCCGGCCTTCCTTCATACTGCGGACAAGGAAGAAATGCACGCCCTCCGGACATATCACTGCCCGCCACGGCTGATGGTTGACGGCAGACGGTGCCAGTCTGAGTGCTTCCAGCGCATCCGCAAAGATTCCGGCATTTTCCCTTTTCAGCGCATGATCGAAACTGTCCGCAAAGAACAGCTCTTCAAACGGCTTCCTCTGATCCGCACCGGTCCCTTTGCGCATCAGCGACTCCCGCAGGGACATCTTCTCCGCAATATAGCCGAGCGGCGAAACCACCGGCATCACTTCGTCATCACACAGATCCATCGCCTTCTCAAACGCATCCCGGTTCATGGTTCCGCCCAGCATCACGGTTCCGATGTTCAGGGACAATGCCCGCAGACATGCCTCTTCAAAGCACCAGCCGACGGAAAGCCCGCAGTTTTCTTCATTTCTGCATTTTGCAGCCAGATACAGATCCGTCCCGGCAATGACCGGACTTTTCAGCCCGTATTTTTCCGCATCGAGAATCCGGAATTCCACCGATATCCCAAACGGGGATGAAATATCCCCGACGTACTCCTGCAGCTTCCGCATATCCTGTGCGGACGGTCTGCCGGAGAATGTACGCACGCTTCTTCTGCGCTTTATCAGTTCCATCATTGTCTGTGCCATGCTGTTACTCCCTGTTTCACAGATTCATAATCTCACAGTATTCCGTCTGATTCCATCCGTTTGCCTTCATAACCTGCATGATCCCATTGTCATTCTGTTGAAGAATGATGAGAGGCTGAGAAAGTATAATTTCTGCAGGGAGGATACACCATGCAGAAAACAGGAATCGCACTTGCCGGAACCGGGGCGGCGCATGCATTTGATTTTGCCCGGAAAATCCGGGAATCGGATACGGCATATCTGACCGGAATCTTTACCGGAGAACCCGCTGAAGCGGAAAAACGGATGCCGGGGGTTCATCTGTATCATTCCTATGAAGAGCTGCTGCGTGATCCGGAAGCGAAAGGAATCATCATCACTTCGGCAATGAAGGATCACTGCCATATGATTCTGGAAGCAGCACAGTACGGCAGAGCCGTATTTGCCGAAAACGGCCTCTGCATGGATGAAGACGAGGCACATCTGATCCGCTATGCCGTGAAAAAGAATGATATCTGCTTCGTTCTTTCCGATCCGGTGCGCAAACCACCCTTCCTTGTTCTGAAGAAATGGATGGAAGAAAAGATCTGCGGGGAAACGGTATCCGTGCATGTGCATATGGCTGGTTCCTCCGGACTCACGGAGACATTCCGTCCCGGCCAGGCATATCTCATGCCGTTCTCGGAGGGACACGGACATCACGCCTGTGCAATGCTGGCGTGGCTGCTGGGCAGACCGCTGTACGCAGGCGCAGCCGGCGGCAGGATGAGCGCACCTGCACGGAACTCCGGTGCCTTTGACAATGCGGCAGCACTCTTCGTTTATGCAAGCGGGGTTACGGGCATTCTGCAGATGTCTGCCATGGAATCATCCAGGCCGTATGAAGCATGGGTATTCTGTACGGACGGCATGCTGTATGCGTCGAAAACAGAAGCCGGATACCGCAGAACCGGCGGACAATGGACCGTGATCGGGAAAGAGGACTGGCCGCAGCCGTATCCGTATATTCTGGATGAATGGACCCGATGCATCCGGGAAAACAGAGAGCCGGAAATGTACGGAATTGATGACGCCGTTATGATCGCGGAAATGTACTCTGCCGTGCAGACCGCATTCAGGCAGACGGTCCGGATCGGAGACAGCTTATGAAGTGCGGCGCGGGAAAAGCGGAAATCCTGTTTCCGGAGGATTATTTTCCGGCGGATAAATTTGCCTTTCAGACAGATCCGCTCTTTGTCAGAGTCCTGCTTCTGGAATCGGATCACCGGCGGTATGCCGTCATATCCATGGAACTGCCTTCCGTGCGTCCCTGGGAGCTGACGGACCGGCTGAGACTGCAGGCATCCGGTCTTCTGGCAGCGGAGTATGATCATGTCTGGCTGAGCATGACGCATAACCTTTCGGGGCCTCATGTTCCGGCAGGAAAAGAAGATATCCATATGAAAGCACTGAGCGCCGCACTGACTGAGGCATGCAGGGAAGCTTCTGACAGTCTGTGCACCTCCTCCGTTTCATACGGAGAAAGCACATGCGCAGTCAATGCAAACCGGGACATGAAAAGCATGGACGGCTGGTGGGTTGGCATTCACGGTACCGGACCGTCCGATCATACGCTTTCCCTTCTGAGATTCGATGACGGAAACGGAAAACCGCTTGCCGTTCTGTACAGTTATGCAGTCAAGTCCTCCGTCATGGAAAGCGCATATATGCGTGACGGCAGAAAATCGGTATTTTCCGATGTTGCGGGACATGCCAATGCAATCGCGGAAGAGCAGCTCGGCTGTCCGGTGCTGTTTCTGATGTCGGCGGCCGGCGATCAGGTTCCGCGCATGAAGACAAAGTATCTGGAACTCGATGAGGCGTGCAGATTCTATGAAGTGAATCTGTATGAAAAAGGCATCGATGTTCTCCATGAACTGAGTGAAGAACTGTCCGTATCCGTTCTGAAGGCGGCGGAACATGCGGCTGCGGATCCGGCGGATACCATCCATGCGGAAACGCATATCCTCAGGGTTCAGGGAAAAAAAGATTACCCGAAAACACTCCCTGCTCCGCCGGTGCTCACTTATGCATATGAGCCGGACGGAGAAAAGGAACTCCCGGTGTATCTGATGAGAATAGGCGGTACGGTGCTGATCGGTTCAAAATCGGAGATTGTCACACCCGTATTGTCGGAAATAAAATCTGCTTTCCGTGATACGCATATCATGATGGGCACGCTTGTCAACGGCGGTCAGGGATATATTGCGGCTGATTATGATTATGACAGATTCTCCTATCCGGGGCTGCACTCTCCTTTTGCCGCAGGTACAGACCGTATTTATGCCCGTCAGACAATTCAGATGATCAGAAACATGCTGAATCGGGTATAATACCGGGTATGAAATATATCAGTTTGGATTTGGGAAGTGTAACATGCGGTATTGCAAGATCCTCCGGATTCCTTGCCCAGCCGGTCAAAACCATCCGGTTCCGTCCGGATGACTATAACGATGCTGTCGATAAGATACTGGAATTCATGGCCGAAGAAAAACCGGATCTGGTTGTCATGGGATATCCGCTGCTGGAAAACGACGACGAGGGACCGCGTGCCCAGCTGTCGCGGGAAGTCGCGGAATATCTCGAGCAGGAATCCGGGATTAAAGTCGTACTGCAGGATGAGCGCTATACGACAAAGGATTCGGAGGAGTTCCTGATCCATGCCAATGTCTCCAGAAAAAAGCGCAAAAAGGTTATTGACCAGCAGGCTGCCGTCCGCATTCTGGATTATTATCTGAATGCCCACCCGGAAACGCTGAAGTGAACTGATATGTAAGAACCTTTGTCAACCTTTATTCAGGAATTTGAAAGATTCGTCCTTAAGGACATGTGGAAAAAGCCTCAGACAGTATCAGTTCACTATCCCGGAATTCCTGATTCTCTTTCTTTTCGGCTTCTTCGCTCGGCAATGTCATCTTTAACTTAATGACATTGGTTCTCCCCGGAATCTTCAGGGACACAGCTATTGTGTCCTTTTGATCTGATGCAATGTGCCGAAGCTGATCGGAAACGTGAAATATGTATCCGGATACGGCTCATTCTTCAATGTGAAATGCCACCATTCCTCATCAATTCCCCTGAAGCCATGGTTCATCATCAGCGATCTTAACAGCATCCTGTTTTCATGCTGTTCATCACTGACGCCGCGGTAATCCGGATGGGAAATCTCCCCGAATAAATCAAACGGTCCGCCCATATCCGCATCCCTGTGTTTTTCCATATCAAACAGCGTCAGATCCACAGTGCTGCCTCTGGTATGACCGGATAAGGGAGCGATGTATCCCTGCGGAATGAGAATCTCTTTGGCGAGAGACGGATAGAAGTACTCCTTCATGCGGATATCCTGCGGGTCTTCCGCCCAGCGCATGAAATGATCCACCGCTTTCTGCGGCCGGTATGCATCAAAAATCCTGAGCCGGTATCCCTTCCGCATTGCTTCCTCACTGACATCTTTCAGCGCCTGTGCTGCTTCAAGCGTCAGAATAGCAAGCGGTGCCTCATAGCCCTCAATCCTGTCCCCGATGAAATTGAATGATGTATAATAGCGGATTTCCGTAATCACATCGGGAATCACTTCCCCGAGACTGACAAAATCCGATGCATCGCAGGAATGATTTATTTCTTTCTTGTTCATAAACAGCTCCTGTTTCAGATATATCTGCCGGTGATGCTTTCCGGATTATGCCTGATCTCTTCCGGGCTGCCGCAGGCCACCACTCTGCCGCCTTCCTCACCGCCGCCGGGTCCCATATCAATGATATAGTCCGCACTGCGGATGACATCCTTGTCGTGCTCGATGACGATCACGGTCGCCCCGTGTTCCATCAGTGTCCGGAAGACGCCGAGCAATACCTGAACATCCAGAGGATGCAGGCCGATCGTCGGCTCATCAAAGACAAAGATGCTGTCGGACTGGCTCCTGCCCATCTCGCTGGCAAGCTTGAGACGCTGTGCCTCGCCGCCGGACAATCCCGGCGTCTGTTCCCCGAGCGTCAGATAACCGATCCCAAGATCCTGCAGGATCTGCAGCTTCGGAATCACCGTCTTCATATCCGCACAGAAATCAAGCGCGGTATTCACATCCATTTCCATCAGTTCCGGAAGCGAACGGCTTTCCCCTGCTTTATTTGCATATCGGACACGGTACGCATCTTTCGCATATCTTGAGCCGCGGCATTCGGGACAGGGAATATCCACATCCGGCAGGAACTGCACATCCAGGGAAATCGAACCTGTGCCGTCGCATACCGGACATCTCAGATCACCGGTGTTGTAGGAAAAATCTCCAGCCTTATATCCGTATTTCTTCGCATCCGCGCTTCTCGCATATATTTTCCGCAGTTCATCATGCACATTGGCATAGGTTGCGACCGTGGAACGCACATTGACACCGATCGGTACGGCATCAATCAGCTTGATATGGGCAATGCCTTCCGCTTCAATCCGCTTCACATGTTCCGGCATCGGCTTTCCTGCAGTCACTGCTTCGACTGCCGGCACCAGGCTTTCCAGTACCATAGTCGTTTTTCCCGATCCCGAAACGCCGGTCACGACGGTCATCTTCCCTTTGGGAATCCGGATCTCCAGCGGCCTGACCGTATGGATGGAGGATGTGGAAAGCGATATGGTTCCCTCCGCAAACACATCCGGATCCGTGATCAGTTCTCCCGTTCTTTCTGTTTCTTCCCTGAGGAAAGGTCCGATCTTTGAAGCGGGATTCTGAATAATCTGTTTCACTGTTCCTTCCGCAATGACCCTGCCGCCCTTTGCGCCGGCTTCCTCACCCATTTCAATCAGCCAGTCCGATTCCTTCAGGATCTGCGTATCATGGTCCACGAGCAGCACGGAGTTTCCGTCGCTTACCAGATCATGAATCACATCATTCAGTCCGTTAATGTTGGACGGATGCAGGCCGATGCTCGGCTCATCCAGCACATACAGAACGCCGGTGGTCCGGTTGCGTACCGCCCTTGCCAGCTGCATTCTCTGCCGCTCTCCCGTGGAAAGCGTGGAAGATGCACGGTCCAGGGAAAGATAGGACAGTCCGAGGTCCATCAGGCGCTTCGCCGGCACATGAAAGGATTCGCAGATATTCACCGCCATCGGCCGCATTTCTTCCGGCAGGGACTGCGGGACATCCCGGACCCATTCATCCAGCTGCTTCAGATTCATTGTGCACGCCTGATCCAGTGAAATCCCCCGGATGCGCGGCGCTCTTGCCCTATCGCTCAGTCTTGTCCCATGGCATTCGGGACACACATCTTCCTTCAGGAACTTCTCCACCCGCTTCATGCCCTTTTCATCCTTTACCTTGTTCAGGGCATTCTGCACGGTTGCCGTAGCGCTGTAGTAGGTAAAATCCATTTCCGCAAAGGTTGCGCTGTCTTTGTTTTTCGGGCGGTAGAGAATATGGCGCTTCTCCATCGGTCCGTCATATACGATTACCTTTTCTTCTTCGCTCAGGTCTTTGAACGGAATATCCGTACGCACGCCCATTTCCCTGCATACATCTGTCATCAAAGACCACATCAGTGAATTCCACGGTGCGACCGCACCTTCATCAATCGTCAGATTCTCATCCGGCACCAGGCTTGCCCGGTTGATTGTCCGCACCGTTCCGGTGCCGCCGCAGCACTTGCAGGCTCCCTGGGAATTGAACGCCAGCTCCTCCGCACCCGGCGCATAGAAACGCTCACGGCACACCGGACATTCCAGTTCCTGCCCCGCCGCAACCGCAAGCGAAGGCTCTAGATAATGACCGTTGGGACAGCGGTGCGAAGAAAGTCTCGAATACATCAGACGCAGGCTGTTCAGCAGTTCGGTTCCGGTGCCGAATGTCGAGCGGATGCCGCCAGGCGCAGGTCTCTGGTGCAGTGCCAGCGCAGCCGGGACATAGCGGATTTCATCCACATCAGCCCTTGCGGCACCTGTCATCCTTCTTCTGGTATAGGTGGAAAGCGACTCCAGATAGCGTCTGGAGCCTTCGGCGTACACCACGCCGAGTGCCAGTGAAGACTTTCCCGATCCGGAGACGCCGGCAATCCCCGTAATCCGGTTCAGCGGTATATCCACATCGATATGCTTCAGATTGTGCACATTCGCACCGCGGACCTCGATATGATCCGGCTGTTTCCTGATTTCACCCATTTTCTGTCTCCCCCGCTCTCTTTACCTCCGCAGCGTCTTTTCAAATGCCAGACGCGGATCATTGTCCTCTTCGACATAGATAATGCCGCACTGTTCAAAGCCGAGCTTCCTCAGCAGATTCTGCATCACGGTATTATCTCCGTGCGTATCAATGCGCAGATGTCCGCACTGTTCCAGTGCCCAGGAAATGCAGAAAGCGCCGATCCCTTTTTCGGAATGATCCGCCGCAATTCTGTGTACGACTCCGTACGGGGAAGCATCATGCCAGGCTCCGTCTGTGATATTCCTGTAGGTCGGCTCAATATCTTCTCCGTAAACAAAGAAGAACGTTCCGATCACCTTATCATCTTCATTCACGCAGACATAGCTGTTTCCTTTGCGGATATCCTGATGAATCAGATCCTGGGGCGGCCAGTTTGTCGGCCCCCACTGTCTCGGATTGCCGTGCTCCGCCATAAAGGCTCTTGCATGTGCATATATTTCCATCATCGTTTCAAAATCCCGTTCCGCCGATTTTCTGATCCTCATACTTCTGCCCGCTTTCTGATACAGCTTCTCTTATGTGCATCACAGATTTATTATCTTTCATTCTGTCCCTTAAGTCATCAGATTTTCTTTGCGTACAAAAAAGCAGAACGGCATCAGCCGTTCCGCAAAGATTGCGTTCAGTTTTTCGGAAGCACTTCCAGTTTGATGGTGCCGTCAGGCTTCTGCACTGCCGTGACTCTGACATAATAGTCACCCGGCGCAAGTGTTTCAATAACGCCGCCTTCCGTGCCTTTCAGCTCTTTTGCGAATGCATTTTCTTCCGTATTCGCAAACGCCTCAAGCTGTTCCGGAGATGCGGTTTTGGTCAGCGATTCATCTGCCGGAATCACCTCCAGCAATACACTGCCTTTTTCCAGAGCCGCTTCATAGGAAACGCCTTCGCCTTCTTCCACGACAAGCGTTCCGCTCAATGCGAAATCGTCTTTCGAAGATTTTCTGAATTCAGCCGTGCATTTCTTTCCGTCCGGTTCCATCTGCAGAACCAGATTGGGCCTGGATGAGCAGCCTGTCAGCATGCTCATGGTCAGCACAGCGGCCGCAATTCCTTTCATCATTCTTTTCATCATTTTCTTCCTCATATGCAGGGATTTCAGTCAATACTCCTGCGGTTTCTAATTGTAAACCATATCCCGTGCAATGCAAGAATATGAAGTTTAAGAATTCCGTAAGACTATTCCGCCTTCTGCTTTCTTCTCAGCCAGTAATCACCGACCGGAACATCCGCATGTTCCTCATCCCACGGTACTTCATGGCGTTCAAAATAGCCGATCACATGGCCTTCATCATTTCTGACCGGGACAAAGAACTCACGCTCTCCGGTTTTGCTGTTGAGCACCTCGAACATCTCATCTTCCCCGGCGTCTGCTCTTCTGAGAAACTCTTCGATCTTCGGTTTTGTGCTCTCGTTGTGGCAGTTGAACAGGCTGTTTCCGATCTGCACTCTTCCCGGATAACGCCTGAGGGCGGTGCGGTTCATCCATCTGACCGTATGCGTTCTGTCCACAAAGACAATCTCATACACATACGAATCGAGGATGGCCTTCAGTACTTCAAATGTAATTTCCATGATGCATCATACCTCTGACACCATCATACCGCATGTTCTTCCGGAACCTGCGAAGAATGATTGAACAGACGGTAAATCATCAGTGCGACATTATGCGCACTTTCCTTTTTGCCGTCTTCTTCCCATTTCAGAAAGGAATTGAGCAGTCCCCCGGCGTAGGCGTACAGTTCATACATATGCAGCTTTTTCTGCGGCAGGATATTCTTCATCATATATTCATTCACCGCATCAATCATGACGGTATACAGACCGTGTCTGTTCAGCACCAGGAAATAGCGGGAATACCGGTCAAAGTAATTCAGTGAAAATTCGATGTGTTCCAGACGCATATAGACGCCCGGATCATCCACTTCTCCGCCCTCGATCATATAGCCGCTGACGATAATATCCAGATAATCGCACAGCGCATCATACAGGTTTTCATAATACCGGTAGAACGTCATGCGCGATACGCCGGAAGTACGTACGACATCCATGACCCTGATCGAACTGAATTCCTGTTTCTCCAGCTCATCCAGGATTGCATTTCCGATGGCCATCCGGGTAGCCACGGTTCTTTTGTTGAGCGTTGTCTTGATTTTCATAAATGTTACACTTTCTTCGTTTCTGCAACATATGTTACACTTCTGCGATTTTTGTACATTTTAACACACAGGGAATATCCATACAATTTCCGTAATCCAGAAGGAGGATTTTCATATGATCAGAATTATCGCTGACTCATCCTGCGATCTTTATACACTCGACGTTCCGGATTTCAGGACAGTGCCGCTGACTGTTTATACCGATGAAAGAAGCTTTATTGACGATCCGTCACTGAATGTGACGGAAATGCTGAATTATCTTGCCTCATGGAAAGGACGCTCCTATACATCCTGTCCGTCCTGCGACGCCTGGATGCAGGCGTTTGAAGGTGCGGATGAGATCTTCGTCATGACAGTCACAAGCGCACTGTCCGGTTCCTACAACAGTGCCTGCAGCGCCAGAGACATGTATCTGGAACAGCATCCGGGTACCAGGATCTCCGTCATTGACTCTCTGTCCACCGGCGGCGAGGAAGTCCTGCTGTTAATGAAGCTCGCGGAGCTGGTCAGAAGCGGAAAGACGTTTGATGAAATCGATTCTGAAATCCGTGCATATATGCAGCATACCCGGCTGTTCTTCTCTTTCTTTTCCCTGCACAATCTCGGTCAGAACGGCCGCGTCTCCAAAGCCGCTGCCGCCGCGCTGTGCATGCTGAATATCGCGGTGACCGGAACTGCTTCCCCGGAAGGCACGATCAGCGTCACCGGCAAAGCCAGAGGAAACAGGAAAGCGGTCAGCACTCTCATGAAGGAGCTGGAAAAAGCCGGATATCACGGCGGCCGCGTGATCATTACCCATACGGAAAACACCGAGCTTGCCGGCATGCTGGCTGCGGCTGTCAAAAGCACATATCCCTCAGCGGACCTGCATATTCTTCCGACCAGAGGCCTGTGCAGTTATTACATGGAGCGCAGAGGCATTGTCATCAGCTGTGAAACCGGAGACTGATCCGGTTTTTTTCTGTATCATTTCCGTTTCTGTTTTCTGAAATGCATATTATGATAACTGCATGCAGGACTTTTATTTTAAATATGCAGTCAATGACACATATATGGCCGTCTTTTATCAGGGAGATGAACAGCATGTGACGGTTCCCTCCTCCTATTACGGAAAACCGGTTTCCATTCTGTACGACAATCTGTTTCAGTCGCATGCGGAAATCGTTTCCGTCACCCTGCCCGATACGCTGAGCGACATCGGCGGTTTTGTGTTTGACGGCTGTACGGGACTGAAGGAAATTGTTCTGCCGGATCACATTACTGTTCTCTGGCAGTATGCATTTGTGCGCTCTTCCTTCACGTCGCTTCATCTGCCGCAGGATCTGAAGTCTCTTTATCCGTATACATTCAAAGACTGCCGGGATCTGGAAGTGCTGTACTGCAATGCTTCCCTGAAGGAAATCAGCCGCACCGCATTCAGCGGGTGCACTGCACTGAAAGAGATCCATCTTTCCCGCAGTACACGGTTTGATCCGCAGATGCTGCAGGACTGTCCGGCAGCTGAAATCATTTATTACTGAAATAAAAATACTGAGCAGCTGACCGAAATGATACCGGCAGCTGTTTTTTCCGCTGTACATTGACATGATCCGGTACCCGTCATATATTTAAGCCGTCACTTAATCAGATGAGGTGCCATATGGACATTGCCCTTTTATTGAAAGCCCTGGGTGAGCCTACCAGGTTTTCCATTTTTCAGCAGCTTCTGCTCAGAAAGCACTGTGTCCGTTCCCTGTCGAAAAAGTTCGGCATCAGCGAATCAGCTGTTTCCCAGCATATGAAAGTGCTGAAAGAAGCCGGGCTTGTATACGGAGAACGTTACGGATATCACATTCATTATCTGCCGGATCAGAAAGCCCTGGATGCACTGTGCGCTGCCTTCGGACAGATGCGCACGCAGTCCGTCCTGCTGTGCCGTGATCCCGATATATGCAATTGTGAATTCAAGGAGGCAGGAAACAAATGAATACGATCATGGATCTGTTTTTCAGTTTTGCGGAAATCGGCCTGTTTACTTTCGGCGGCGGTTACGCGATGATCGCGCTGATCGAAAACATGTGTGTGGAGAAGAAGCGGTGGATAACGCATGACGAGATGATGAATATTACCGTAATTGCCGAATCGACGCCCGGTCCGATTGCGATCAACTGCGCCACCTATGTCGGATACAGACAGAAAGGATTTGCCGGCGCGCTTGCCGCAACGCTGGGCATCATTCTGCCCTCTTTCTGCATCATATACATCATATCCGTATTCTTTGACCGTTTCCTTGAAATCACCTGGATCACCCATGCGTTTATGGGCATCCGTATTGCGGTCGGAATTCTGATTCTGGATGCCGGTCTGAAAATGTTCCGGAAAATGAAGAAAAAGAGACTGCCGGTATCCATCATGCTGTGTTCCTGTGCAGCGGTGCTTGCGGCTGATCTGTTATCCGTGCATCTTTCTTCCATCCTCCTGATGATCACCGCAGGCATGATCAGTCTGCTTCTCAGTCTTGCGGAGATGAAGGGAGGAAATGCATGATGATTCTCCTGGATCTGTTTCTCGGATTTCTCAGAGTCGGATGCTTTGCGTTCGGCGGCGCATACGGTGCGATCCCGCTGATCCGCGAGGTAATTCTTTCTTACGGCTGGATGGAGGATGAGATGATTACTTATATGATCGCCGTCAGCGAAAGCACTCCCGGTCCGATCATGGTCAATATGGCTACCTATGCCGGCAGCTGTCAGGCAGGCCTCCCCGGTGCCCTCATTGCGACAGCCGCCGTAGTTCTGCCATCCTTTCTGATTATCCTGCTGATCACCGCCGTGATGCATACCGCACTGAAAAACCGTTATATTCAGGCAGTGCTGCGCGGGCTCAAGCCGTGCATTATCGGTATTGTCCTGGCTACCGGCATATATATGATCATGAAAAATACGGCTGCCGTTCCCGGCGGAACATTCATGCCCCGCCCGGTTCTGATCACCGTATTTCTTGCGATCGTTTATTTCGGTTCACGGAAGATCCGCAGAGGCGGCATCTCTCCGATCCTTCTGATCTGTATTTCCGCTGCGGCCGGAATCCTGACATACGGACTGTAATATGTGAATCACCGCATTCCATGCTATGCGCTTACAGATTCATCATCCGCAGATGACGCTCTGCATCCTGTTCCACGCACAGGTAAACAGGTGTATCCGCATGGGTTTCCCCAAAGAATCTCTTCAGGCCGGCATTCATTGCCCGCATTTCTTCCACCGCATTGAGCGCATGATCCGATGCACAGATCTGTCCGATCTTTGTCGAACACATCACTTTATATACTGCATAGCACAGTCTTCTGTACGCCTTTCCGGTATAATCCCGGTCCGACTCCGGCAGGATCTCATGTCCTGCCTTTTCAATTGCCCGGTATCCTTCGATATTGGCATCGATGATCCGGTTCAGATATGTCTGATCTCTGCTGATCTTCTTCAGATCGCCTTCGCAGTAATAGCAGGCAAGTGCGATCGGCGTCACAAATGCCGCATGGCACAGCAGATAGTCACCCATATTGGGCTGATATGTCACATTCAGCTTTGATCCGGCAAAGATTCTTCCGATCAGCTCCTGATTGGAAGCGGATCCCTTCAGCTGTCCGATCGTGATCTTTCCCAGGGAGAATGAGACAACCCTGTCCTTCTCCCGGTGGCCGGCTGCCATATAAAAGGCAAACATGACATTCCTGTGTCCCAGCACGCGGACATACTTCTCCGGTTCGGGATTGTTTCCGACCAGAACGATATTCTCAGACACATTCCTATTCAGTGCATCCATGATGCTGTCGAGCTGCGTGCACCGCATGCATGCAAAAATCACATCATACCGGTCATCCGCCTTCAGTTCACGGATCACGGGAATGCGGCATGTTTTCTTTCCGGGAAGAAATGCATTTTCAATTGTCAGTCCGTTTTCCGAAATCTGATCCGCCCATGCCCCTCTTGCCAGCAGAGTCACGTCTTTCCCGTCCCGCAGGAAATCCGATGCGAGATTGCATCCGAGGACACCGGCTCCGTATACAAGTATTCTCACCGCATTCACCTTCCTTTCCTCGTCTTTTTTATACGATTACTATAACTCAGTACAAAGAATGAATTACCACGAGTGATTGCTGTGGCAATCTCACGTTGTTTCTGATCAATAACATGCATTATTAATCGTTGGGGATTCACGTCTCCCATATCCGGTTTGATCCGGATTACTTACTTATCTGTCTGTTTCTGTTTTCTTTAACAGCTTCATACATCGGATGTCGGACCACAGTGATCTGATTATACGCAAGTTCGTGTGATCTGAACGCATCAGATAT